>CAZXYF010000017.1:17727-27827 GCA_964644705.1 uncultured candidatus Brocadiaceae bacterium
TCCAAATCCCGATCTCCGTCATACGCCCCACTGACTTCGACATCAGGGTGATCAGATTCGGTCCAGGTGCCCGTCGGATTGGGATCATATTGCGTAGCAAACCCAAATTCATATCCGTCATCAGCATTGATGGAGAGTCGACCGCTTGAGCCACTGGCAGATATTTCACCGATGGAACCCAATTTTGAGGCAACCTGATTCACCAGATCTCTTGCCCCCTGCGTCGTATCGATGCCAGTCAATTCATGTTGGGTTATTTCGCCGGTTGCAGTGTTTTCAACATTCACATATAAGTTCCCATCGGTTGTGCTGGGAACGTTATCGTAGCCCAATTCCTGCAAAGTTGTATTTTCTGTGAACCCGTTACTGGCCTCAATATGGGTGAAACGGCCCTCCGACCCCAGCCCCGTTGTGTGTAATCGATTGAACGCCCGACGCATTCCATTCGCCAGGTCATCCAGCTGTTGCTGGTAATCCGGGAGGAAATGATTTTTCATTTTCATCAATCCTCCCAGTTTCCCATCCTGCACGTTCAGAGGATGCCCCAGCGCCTGAATTTCAACCCGCTGGCCCTCCTGCTCGCTCGTCACCTCATAGGAGTCCTTCCCCGACACCAGCACAGTCCCTTCCACCGAGATATTCTTATGTCCATTTTCAGTCTCGTGTACATCCAGATTGACCATTTCCGCCAGATCACTGATCGCTTTGTCTCGTTTATCACGAAGAGTTGATAATTCATTTCCCCCCGCCTCCAGATGGAGAATCTCTTCATTGTAATCCGCTATTTCCCCGGTGAGCTGATTCACCTGGTCCACGGCGTCGTCAAGTGATGACTTGACGTGGGAGGCCATCGTATCCATCTCATCGTCAATCTGATTCAAGATATCGGTCGCGGCTTTCGCCCGCTGTATAACCACTCGTCTCTGACTGATATCGGTGGGATCAGATGTCAGGCCTCTCAGACTCTGGAATACACCTCCCAGTCGCGAGTCAAATCCAGCTTCACTCGGTTCCTGAAAGTATGTTTCCAGTTTGCCCAACAAATCGCTGGTCTGGGTTAAGCGACTTTCAATTTGCTTATTGGCCAGAAGGGCTTTTTCGGTTAGTTTGTCGCGCACCCGTTCAACGCTCTCAACTTCGACCCCCGAACCAACCGTGAGATTGGCCGACTGCGTTCCGGGAATGGCCTGCAAGGACACGCGTTTCCGGTGGTAACCCGGCGTATTCTGGTTGGCCATGTTTTCACCGGAAACCTCGATAAGGGTCCGCGCAGCATTCAGCCCACGCGCTGCTCTTCCTAATCCATCCATAATACCCTCCTAGGCGTGCTGTTGCAGAGCCATACCGTGTTGACGACGAGCAACCTGGCCATCGCTATCATAGGTTTCCGTATCATCATTCTGCTCGCCAAGAGCAGCCATCAACATCCTCTCTTCCACCTGGCGCACGCGGCTGGCCATCTCTGCCACGTGCCGGGCTTTATCCTGGACCTGACTGATCACAAACACAAGGCGCTGGCGCAGATCCCTGACAATCATAGCGTCACGCCCCGAGAGATCATCGACCAGACGGCTCAGAGTATGCTGTTCCAGTTCCATGCCCCGCTGTTTGGCCAGCGCACGACATTGATGGCGTATCCGCCCCATCAATTCCTCTTCCATTTTTTCAAAGGCTGGAGAATCAGCAACGATGGATTCCAGTTCTTCGACTTTCCGATTCTGGATACACTCGCTCATTTGATCCAGCACGTCGGCACGTCGTTTCAGCATTGTTACACCGTCATCCAGCACTTCTATGAGATCCTCAAGCTTGCTCATTGATATCTCCTCCCCTCTCGTCCTGGAGGTTGAGATTCTTTTCAATATAACGTGTGATGGGATCGGATGAGGTGTTAGCCATAACGCGGGGCATATAACGACTCACAAGACCTCTCATCCCGCTGCTTATCGCACTGTCATCCTGATCAGGAATCGTTTCCTGCATAGTTTTGAATAGCATCGAATAAAACACTCCGGCAAACTTTTGAGCTATCTTTTCCTTCTGCTCCGGTTTTACATCCCCGCTTTCCGCCAGGGACCGCATCTGTTTCGCAAAATCCTCCCTCGACTCAAGCTGCATTTTCTGAGCGGTAGCCCTGCCCGGCATATTTTTCATCATCCGCGTTATGTCACATGATTTTGAGTTCTGCATGAAGCGCTCCTGCCTGGCTGAGTGCCTGGAAAATAGAGATAATGTCGCGCGGACCAACGCCCAACGCGTTCAACGCCTGTGCCACGTCACTGACGGTCGGACTGTTATCGAGCACGGCGAGCCCACCCTCGGTGGCGGATTGCTCCGTCACTTCAATGTCCGATCGTGGCACCTCCCTGGTTTCTCCCGTCTCGGAAAACGGCTGAGGCTGGGACACCTGGGGACGCTCCCGGGTGATCACCGTCAAATTCCCGTGCGATATGGCCACCTTGGACAGGCTGACGTTGCTCCCGGCCACCACCGTGCCCGTGCGTTCATTGATAATCACCACGGCGGCCTGTCCGGGCGTCAGCTTGAGACGTTGTATGCGAGCAATCTTGGTCATCAGGTTCCGTTCCGTACCATTCACGTCGATGCGAACCCCGACAGTGGCGGGATCAACGACCCGCGCCCGGGCTTCGCTTTTCTCACTTATCACTTTCGCCATACGACTGGCGGTCACAAAATCCGGATCTTTCAGACAGAACACAATTGAGCCATCCTGCAAAAAGTCGGTTTTAACCTCTTTTTCAACCACCGCACCGTTTGGGATACGCCCCACCGTCGTATGACCCTGACTCACGCTGGCGGCCTCCGCGCTGAATGAGAATCCGGACACCGATATCGATCCCTGGGCCACAGCATACACCTGTCCGTCCGCTCCTTTCAGAGGCGTCATCAGAAGAGTACCCCCGCGCAGACTGGTGCTCTGGTCAAACGAACTTACCGTCACATCCATTTTGGTGCCTTTCCGGGCAAACGGTTCCAGCTCCGCCGTCACCATCACGGCCGACACGTTGTCGCCGTCGATCTCTTCCAAGTTCCGCCCCACGCGCAATCTTTCCAGCATGTTGCCTGTGACCTGATTGGTGAAATCAGAACCATCGCCCGTGCCGTCAAGACCCACAACCAGCCCAAAACCATAGAGCGGATTGGATCGGATGCCCTTCACGCTCGAAATGTCTTTGATACGGGCTCCACGAGTCACCACCGCCAGGGAAAGCATCGCTCCCACCAATGCCAGGAGCAAGCATCCTCGCGTAAACCTTCGTTTCGTGTCCTGATATCTGGTGTTATGCATGTATATCTCCATATTCAACGGATTAAAACGGCCATAGAACGTTGACAATCTGGTTGAACCATCCAAGCCTCATAAATCCGTCCGATGTCCCGTCTGTCTCGTAAAACAATCGGGCCTTGGCCACGTCCTTGAAACTGATAGCGTTTTCCCCACTCACATCCTCCGGACGAATCACACCTGTAAGGACCGTGCACACCTCTTCTCCTTCAACATCCCGTTCCTTTTTGCCGGCAATTACCATGTTCCCGTTGGGAAGCTTATCCACAACCGTCACCGACACCGTATCATTGAATTTCCGCGACCCCGTGTACTCATTATGGCCACTGAACGCCCGCTCGCTATGCTCCGACAGCTGAAGTGCTTCAAAGAGTTTCTTACCACCGTAGGTCCCGGTCGCCGACGCACCATGGTTCGAGGATTTGTTCATACTTCGATCGCCCTCATGGTTGAATGAGCTGTTGTCAATCACGACTACTCGAAGTATATCGCCGACCTTGAGCGCCAGCTGATCACTGAACAGGTGGGCCCCTCGACGGCTCCTGTTATCCCAGATGGAACCGGCGTTCACCACACGGGCCGAAAAAACCATCGCAAAAGCACTAACAAGGGCTATAAACAGCACGAGGCCACACATGCCGAATTTACCTGTCATGTTTTTCGCATTGTTCATTTTTCGCTCCTGACTACATTTTCACGCGAATTTGTCCGTCGCCGATCACCTGACCGCTGACTTTTCGGCCGGTTTTCCGATTAATCGCTTTCACCCAGTCGCCTTTCCGCCCCTGTTCAAGCGCTTTGCCCCGCACGACAACCCTCAAATTTTTTGTGTCCACCACCAGATTCACCAGCTGCTGGGGCTCCACGCATACGGGTTGCTCCTTCTCCTTCAACATGTTGTGGGTAATGACCTGGCCCGGTGAAACCGAGCGGTTCACGATCTTGTCTGCAAGTTTTTCCCCCTTCACGACACAGTCGCCGCGGATTGCGCCGAGATCACGGCGTTTCCAAACGATCGCTTCCCGGGACACCGGACTGGACACGGGGATAGAGCGCTTCGCCACAGCTACCGGCCGATAAAGCCTCACACGGAAGATGACGGGCTCCTCCTCGACCCTCTTCCCGTTCTGAACCACTCCCACCTTAATCCGGGTGCGCCCGACCAACGACCCGTTCTGATTGCACGATGGACGCAACTCGTGGGATGCATCGGTGTCCACTAACTGCATTGCGTGGACATCATTCAACACTTCTACAGTTACATTGTCGGAGGCCTCGGGGAGTTGATTCAGCAAACACTTCCGGGCCACCTCCACAATTTTCGCCGCGGAGATTTGCTGCGTCCTTCGGCGGACCAGACACACGTCGGCTCCGCCAATCTTGAATGGAATCCGGTTGTAACCGGCGGCAACCATACGGAGCTCGATAAGCTCCGGCCCCACCTTGCGCACGCGACCGGCCCACGGGGCATTGCCCAAGGGCAGCTGTCCAAGGCCACCTGGCAACTGATCGGCGTTTTTCACCACCTGCCCCAACCGTATTTGATCCGTGGTAATGGTGCCCTGCTTTTTCAACAGGATGGTTTCGATATTCTGCTCGGCAACTGCCGAACCGGTAAATACCGCAGCCGAAACAAATAAGGCAAAAAGTATTGAATGTTTTCGTATAGCTTCCATAGTTTACCTCATCAGTTGGTTCGTGGATTGCAGGACCCGATCCCCTGCCTTCACAACTTTTGAGTTCAACTCGTATGTGCGCTGTGCACCGATCAGATCCACCAGTTCATTCACCACATCGACGTTCGATTCCTCGAGGTATCCCTGCTGAATTTCACCCAGCCCATTCAGCCCCGGGGTGCCCACTTCCGGCGCGCCCGATGCTTCGGTCTCGGCATACAGGGTGCCGCCCTTGCTACTCAAACCCGCGGCATTCACGAAACTGGCCAGCTGAATATTCCCGACCTGACTCTGTGAGTTGTCCGCATTGACGGCCGTCACCGTGCCGTCACTGCCGATCTCCACTGCCACAGCGGTGTCAGGGATAGATATGGAGGGGGAGAGCTGGTATCCTTTGGAATTCACAATTTGCCCCTCTCCATTCACCCGAAAATTACCAGCACGAGTATAGTAGGTCTGCCCATCGGGCCCCTCCACCTGGAAAAACCCGGATCCCGAAATGGCCATGTCCAGGTCTCCGCCCGTCTGTTTAACCGAGCCCTGCGTGAATATTTTCAGGGTCGATACCGTCTCAACACCGCTGCCCACTTCCAATCCCGTCGGCATCTGCGTCTCCTGGGTCGCCGCGCCACCGGGTTCTTTCCGGGCCTCATACATAAGATCCGCAAAATCAACCTGGGACTCTTTGAAGCCCGTTGTGTTCGAGTTGGCCAGATTATTGGCCACCGTATCGATTCGCGTCACCTGCGCATCCATGCCCGTTGCTGCGGTGTTCATTGCCTTCATATTGATTTCCTCTCTATGCTATTCGGTCAATCAGCGAACTTTTAATGTCCCCAAGACGCTTCGTAATACGCATTGAGTTTTCATACGCTCGCGATGTTGATATCAGCCGGACCAACTCATTCATCGGTTTCACATTCGACTTTTCAATCATGCCCTGCAGTATGGAATTGGACTGCGTCACCTCCGGTTCTCTGTTACCGGCGGCATACAGGGTACCACCATCGGGTTCAAGGGCGCCCGGGTCATTGAAACTGTAAACTGGTATGTTCCCTATATTCTCTCCGTCGGCCAGAATCTCCCCCGTCGAACGAACGGTAACCTCTTGAGCATCCGGTGGGATCCGAAACTCGCCCTGCTGCGAGGCCAGCGGATGACCGGCGGGATTGACAATTGTACCATCGGAATTGACTCGAAAACGGCCATGACGGGTGTAACGCAGTCCCGAAGGGGTGCGCACGGCAAAAAAACCGTTCGGCTCCTCAAGAGCCAGGTCCAGCTGGCGACCCGTGTGCGTCATTTCGCCCGTTTGAACATCGAGACGACGTATGTGGCGGGGCAGACCATATTCGACCTCCTTTGGATTCGCTTCGCCCTGCCCACCCGACTCAGTTGATTCAGCCTGCACCTGGTAGGTGCTCATCAACCGCTTAAAACCCGGGGTATCGGCGTTCGACAGATTGTGCGCAATGTCGTTCATCTCCGTACGGGCCGAATTCATCCGGCGCACCAATTGTTGGGAGATCGTTGCCATTGTGCTTTTCCTTTCAGCTCAAAACCGCCATCGCTAATCGACAAGGATAAGTGCAAATGCCATACCAGCCTTCTCCCCGCCTATATCGCCCCGCATATCCAGTCACTATCCCCCCTCTGCATACCTGTTCGAAATTCTTGCACGGCGGCCTGAAAACTCTTCCGGGGGGGCATCACCCAGGACCATCCGGGCATCCAGCCCTGTGGGATTATTTCAGGGCCAATGGGCCGCCAGTTATTGGCCCGAACAGCAGCGGTCCGCAGGAGCACGGAGGGAGGTTTGCTGTATGGGTAAGTGGCAATGATGTTGAGGGCTGAACGCCAGGCCTGTCCAAAATAGCGCCTCGAGGCGCATGGTTCTGTCTTGACCATCGTCTTTACCCCATCTGCCGTTGTTTTTTGGCGGTCTCAGCATCGATAGAAAGGCAGACGAAGGCAAAGACAAAGATAAAGAGGTTAGATCCACCGCCTCGACATATGGGGAGCGGTTTGCGAGATGAACCGCATTTCGGGCTCAACACCACCCCTGACCCCGTCAAAAAGTCCATTTGTGAACGTTTTGGACAGCACTTGTGAAAGGTGAGACACAGGGGGAAATGTAAAACTGCCATGGATGGGACGCAGCCAGGCGCAGCATAGAAAGGGGGCCGAACTAAAAACTTCCAGGTTTTAATATCGGCTTCGTGTTGATTAGCTGTGTTCTCAGTCCCAGGGGGTCGTCTTTATACTAAGCGGTCTTGTGAAAATGTTCTAAGGTTTCAGCGAGTCAGAAAAGCATCCTAAACAACAAGAACCCAACATTTCACGATCTTGCGGATCGCTACATGTTGGGCCAGCACGAATCCGCCCCAATGGGGCTGAAGGGAATAAAAACAATTGATATCTCGCGCGACAGAGTCAAACAGCCGGGATAGCCATCCTACGCTTCCCTCTCATCCTCCCGCGTCTCCAGCATATACAATATTTTGGAAAGTCTGCGCTCCAGCTGCCGATCAGCATCCGCAAAGGAAAGGCGATACTCGTAATCATCGACCCCCAGATGGCCCACGCCCACAACCCGACCGGTGGTCCAGATCCACTGTTGCATTTCTTCATCCTCAATCTCGTCACTGAACAGATCCCCCGGAAGAAAACGCACTTCCATGTCGCGAGTATCCATCTTATTGCCCTGCATATCGGTTCCCTCCCCGGTAATTCGTTCGCCCCGGATTCGCACGCCCCCCTCGCTCAGATCGACAATTCGCATCTCCTGCCATTCTGTCTGCGATGGATCACTGGGGCGACAATAGATCGGCCCGTGAGTTTCCACCCGGCGCGTGCTTCTTCGTTCGCGGCGCTGCAAATCAGTGGTATGTTCCAGCAGACAAACTCCACTGTTCTCCCCTGCTCGCACCACATTCGTATTGAAACTGTAGCGACCCGCCCCCGACAGTGCAACCACGGCAACTTCATCGCCGGGTTGGATTCCGCCATCAATGTTGACTTCGAGAAAATCCTCGGCCACTCGTTGTACAGTGCCTTCCGCAGGACCGGAATTACGAGTATAGGCCACGCTCAAACGCACTTCGTCGCCCGTCTGCAATCCCCTCGTGCTGTACAGGTTTGGGCTATCGTACTGTACAAATCCCAGCGCGCGGCGCAGCTCGGCAACGGCCTCACATCGCGGAGCGGGACGGGGGAAAAAATCAGAGACTTCGGACAAATATTCGTGCACTGCTTTTTCAAACAGTTTACGGTTTCGCGTCAAGCGTTCCACCGGAACTGATATCAGTTCTGAAAGCTCATGAAGCAGTTCCCACTGCTCCGCCCCCAGATCAATGTCGTCCTCCCCCCTTTCGCCTATCTCGATTGAATCGGTTTCGTCTCCTTGTTGTTTTTTCAGATAGACCACGAGCAGCACAACGAGCAGCAGAACTAGAATAATCAGGACCACTGGAATCCATAGACCATCCGCCCCGGATCCCTCAACGCCGGCGCGCATGCCTTCCATTTTTTCCGCCGTTCCCGTAGCCATATTGAAGACTCTCCACTCCGAGGGCCTCTCTAAATTGGGCGGCCCCTGGATTTTCATAACCAGAGACCGCTCATCTCATTGGAACCATCGCTTTATTTTAGCTCAAATGAGACTAAACAGCAATTGAGGCCAGTTCCTTCATCATCTGATTGGCCACACGAACGGTACGGCTGTTGATCTGGAAACCACGCTGCGCGGTGATGAGATTGGTGAACTCGCCGGCCACGTCAACGTTGGATTCCTCCAGAACGCCCTGCCGGATCTTGCCCGCACGCCCGGTATTTGGTTCCGTGTAATGAACCGAACCGGTGGCAGGAACTTTCCGATAATAGTTGGCACTTGTCCTTTCCAGTCCCTGTTCGTTTCCGAAAACAGCCATGCCAATCTGAGCGATATCCAGGCTGACTCCATTGGTAAACGTCCCACGTATGACCCCACTGTTTCCGATGGAAACGTTACGCAGCGACCCCGAGCTGTAACCATCCTGCTCAATTGCGCCCGCGGTGGAATCCCCACCAAACTGAGTAAGCCCGTCATACTGCCCGGCTTCACCAAAATCAACTCCCACCGTCTGTGGCACGGAGACACCGTCAAATTTGATCTCCACATCGCTGTCCAGGTTGGCATGTGCATCGGAGTCGGTCCCAAAACCATCTATCTCCGTTATGCCCTGGTAGGTCCCGGAATCATCAAATTTTATGCCCGCAATCCGACGGTCCCCCACATTACTCGCTCCATCCACGTCGTTAATCACAAGATCCCAAACGTTTTCCGTCTGGGACTGTCGGGCGAATGTCGCGGTGAGGGAATGTTCACTGCCCTGAGCATCATAAACCGTAATGTTCGTGGTCTGCGTGCTTTCCCCGCCGACTGTCGTGTAATTGAAATCGTCCGGAATCGCGTCCGGATGAGCAGTTGAAGACAGTCCCACGTCCAGACGGCTGTAGCCATCGTTCTCCGACGTCACTTTAATCTTTCCATCCTCCAGAGTGGTCTTTACCTGGGTGTTAGAATCCACCTCAAGGGTTGTCTCGATCTTATCCAAAAGGTCCTGGATGGTCCTTCCGTCCTGGCCCGGCCCCGCCCCGTATTCGAACATTTCATCGGTTTTCCCAACGCGCTCCACGGGCTCTGACAAAGAATTCGAGTCTACGGTTATAGTATTGTTGGCTGTGTTGACACTATCAACTTCCGTCGTTGCTTGATTGCTTCCATCGGTTAAGACCACCTCATCCGGCGTGGGGCCTGCACTGAAATAACTCGCGTCTTCCACCTCCAGCGTAGTGGTTGCGCCTCCACCCGATACGGATTGCATTCCCACCGGGTTACCCTCTCGGGACGTCCCAGATATGTACACCCTATCCCCAGAACTAAAGTTTTGGAGACTTTTCACTGCCGAAAAATCGTCACCGGCGACTGCCTGGCCGCCACCTTCCGTAGCTGTCCGTTCATAAGCGTCGCCGTTTGCCTTCAGAGAAGTCGTTGTCGGCGCGATGGATCCACTGCTCAGGTTCCCGGAGAAGTCGATCTGTCTGTTGCGAGAATTGGGCAGAACAGTATCATACGG
>CAZXYF010000018.1:0-26659 GCA_964644705.1 uncultured candidatus Brocadiaceae bacterium
GAAATTCTTTGACAAGCCCGGCAGTAGGCCCATCTGGAATAACGTGGTTCACGTTGCACCGGAAAATTACTCACGGGCGCTCTGTTCTAACTCGGCGTATTTACCAATCAGCTCGTCGTACGTCGCGCTGGCTGCATCGTTTGGCTCAATACGTGATCCGGGAACCGGATCAGTGAATCCCTGCACGACGCTGGGCCAGTCGCATGGTTGTCCCTCTTCCTTCAGCTCGGCCTGAGCGGCGCGCAAAGCCGCCCCCAGAGCGGCGCTGTTGGAGACTTCGAAACGATAAACGGGGCATTTGTGGACATCCGCCATCACCTGCAGGATGGCCTTGTTGGCCGAGGCGCCTCCGGTTGCGTAGATTTCCGAGGGGCTGCGTTCCATCCATTCGGAGTGCAGGCGCATGGACATCATCTGGGCCTCCACCACGGCCCGGCAATTCGCATCGGCGTCGGATTCGTCGAGATTGTGACGACGCACGCCCGGTTCCAGCACTTTGGGGACAATTTCCGGCTCAAAATAGGGCAGCATCATGGCCCCATCATTGCCGGGTTCCGTGCGCTGCAGGGCACCAGAGAATTCCTCCCAGTTGAGCTCGTATTTGTCCCGGATGCGCTCCCGGGCCAGCGAGCCATTTTTGAAGCAGATCAGTGTCATGTAATCGCCGGTCGGCGCGCCAAAAACATGACCTTCGCCATTCGGATCGGTATGGCATTCCTCCATGAACCCGAAATAAGTGTCGCTGGTTCCCAGGCTGATCGCCACCATCCCGGGTTCTACCAGTCCCACACCAACCAGGCTGTTGGGGTTATCTCCGGACCATACCAGTGATTGGGCCTGCGGGTTCAGGCCGTACTTGTCGGCGAAGTAGGGATTGACTGTGCCGATTACCGTTGCTGAAGGCACCAGTGGCGGAAGCTTGTCCTGCAGGTTGGGGGCGGTGGCCGCCATCGCCTCGGGATGCCACGTTTTCGACTGAATATCCATCAGGTTCATACCGGCGCCATCACCGTGATCAATGGGGGCAATTCGCCCGGACAGCACGGACGCCATGAAGGAACTGACCAGCGCGACATGTGCGGTTTCCTCATACGCTTCGGGGGTCTCTTTGTAGAATTTGCGGATCTGCGGGCCCGTGAAGCGTTCAAATGCGGCCGAGCCGGTTTTTTCTGCTGTCGATCGCATACCCCCCAGAGCCGTCTGGATTTCCTCGCATTCCACTTCCGTCGACGAGTCCATCCAAATGGGACTGGTGGGCCGACTGAAGATGTGGGAGAGTTGACTTTTCAGGTCGTCCTCTGGATCAAGGGAGCCGAGCGCATCCGCAGCCGAATCGTCCAGATACACCGAACCGTGTTGTTGGCCGGAACCAGCAATCGCGCGCACATCCATAAGATCCACATCGTCGCCTGCGCTCAGTTTTTCAAACAGTAAATCCAGCGCCTCCACCCACATCAGGGGGGGAGAGTGCACCACCTGTGGTTCATCACTGCGCAGGACCCCGTTTTCCGTGCCGTAGTCCGGCAGATGTTCATCGAAAGAAATAGAAGTTTCATGGACAACGTCTCGCGTGTCGAGATCAATGATGATGGCGGATAGGCTCTGTGTGCTGGAATCAAGTCCAAGGAACAGGCGGGACATAAATTGTGCCTCCATAAAAACGTGTCAGTTGTCGCATTCTCAGGTGGGGGACGCAAGTGTTCACTGGCTTCCCGCGTGAGGGTGGTTTATTCCCGTAATGCGTTCCACCTCCCCGTTCAGGCGGGGGAGCCATCTGAGGAGAATGCTAATTGGGTGGCCCCGATTCGTCAAGGCGACTTTCTTTGCATTATCCGGTCGCACTTATATCATATAGCTGAAACGTAAGAGTTGGTTATGTCAGCGAGGAGACGGGTCGTGGCGAAAGATAACAAGCGGTATCACTGCACGGAATGCGGAGCCAGTTTCGCCCGGTGGAGCGGGCGGTGCCCGAACTGTGAGGAGTGGGATTCCCTGGAAGAGCAGAAATCAACATCCGGCGGGGCTGGTGAGCCGTATGTGGATTCCGAGCCCGGCCAGGCATGGGATCTGGATGAGATCCCGGAAGATAATCAGAGCCGGGTAATGAGCGGGAGTGCAGAATTTGATCGCGTACTGGGAGGTGGTCTTCTTCCCGGCGCCACGGTGTTGATTGGGGGTGGGCCGGGTGTGGGCAAATCGACGGTTCTGCTCCAGACACTCAGCCGACTTGCCGCCAATGATGTGCCATCCCTGTATGTGAGTTGCGAAGAATCGCTCTCGCAGATCAAGTTGCGGGCCTCCCGTCTTGGTTATGCTGGCAGTGGGGTGCGGGTAGCGTCCGAAACCTCGCTTGGGCCCATTTGCTCCCTTATCAAGGGGGAAGAACCGAGTGCGGTGGTTGTTGATTCTATCCAGATGGTGACTGCATCAAAACTGGATTCCCCGCTGGGGAGCCTGAAGCACCTCAAATCCAGCGCATCCGCGCTTATCGATCTGGCCAAACGGAATGATTTCACTTTGTTTCTGGTGGGGCATGTCACCAAGAAGGGTTCGCTGGCCGGACCGAAAGTGCTTGAGCATATGGTGGATACCGTGCTGTATTTTGAAAGCGAGAAGTTCCATTCCATGCGCATTTTGCGGGCGGCCAAAAATCGCTTTGGGTCGATTAATGAAATCGGCGTTTTCCAGATGGAAGAAGATGGGTTGAAAGATGTGACGAATCCGAGTGAATTGTTCCTCAGTGAACGCAACGCTCACGGATCGGGATCGGTGGTGACGGCGGCGGTGGAAGGGAACCGGGCCGTGTTGCTGGAGTTGCAGGCGCTGGTGGCCCCCAGTTCCTACAACACGCCCGAGCGCAAAGCCAGCGGTCTGGATTATAAACGATTCAGCATGCTGTTGAGCGTGCTGGAGCGACGGGCCGGGATCAGCCTGGGAGGGTGTGATGCCTTTGCAAACGTGGCGGGCGGAGTGCGTGTGCCCGAACCAGCAGCGGATTTGCCCCTGGCCCTGGCGATCGCCTCCAGCAATCGCGATCTGCCATTTCCCGAGAAGTCGCTGGCGGTGGGGGAGATCGGCCTCAGCGGGGAGATCCGGGCCGTGGGCCAGCTGGACCGACGGCTGCGTGAAGCCGAAAAACTGGGGTTTGAAACCGCTTTTGTGCCGGCGGGGAACTCTTCGGATGTGAACAAAGTGAGCATAGATATTCAACCGCTCCGGCACATCCGACAGGGCTTACGTGTGCTGGAGGATGGCTGATGTCGGTTCTGGGACGGCAGATTAGCATGCTGTTCATTTTGATTTCTGAATATACTTGTGTATCCTTCTTTATCTGATCGGATGTTATCCGTGGTAAACTTGAAGGAGCAGAATACTGTGAAATCGGACGGCGGTTTTACTTACATTGATGGACAGTTGTGTTGTGATGGAGTGCCTGCAGACGATATTGTCGCCGAATACGGGACGCCAAGTTATCTCTACAGCAGTGAAGTGCTTCTCAGGAGGTTCCGTCGGCTCAAACAGGCGTTCCAGCAGTGGGATCCTCTTCTGTGTTTCTCGGTAAAATGTCTCGGAAATCTCTCTGTCCTGAGGATGTTGTCGGAAGCGGGCAGTGGATTCGATGTGGTGAGTGGGGGAGAGCTGTATCGCGTGATCCAGGCTGGGGGCGATGCGGCCCGCGTTGTGTTCGCGGGGGCGGGGAAAACCAGCGATGAAATTGAGTATGCGCTGGATGCCGGCGTGCACATGTTCAACGTTGAATCCGCCGCCGAGATGCGCGCCATCAATCGCATCGCCGCTGAGCGGGGGTTGGTAGCCGAAGTTGCAGTTCGGGTGAATCCGGATGTGGACGCACAAACGCATGCGAAGACGACGACCGGAAAAAAAGAGAACAAATTCGGTATCGGCATCCCTCCAGTGCGCCGTTTGGCCCGCGAGGTGCTGGAGATGGAAGGAGTGGCGCTGAGAGGGCTTCACCTCCATCTGGGATCTCCGATTTATTCCACCGATCCCTATGTGAGGGCTCTGCGGAAAATACGGGACCTCCGCGTGGAATTACAGGAGGAAGGGCACCGGATCGATACGGTGAATGTGGGGGGCGGATACTGCATGTCATATACGGGGGAAGAGGTCATTGGTCCGGATGATTATGCTGGTGCCATGGCGCCTATTCTTGATAAAATGGGGTGCAAAGTTATCATAGAACCGGGTCGGCATATTGCAGCTCCCGCCGGAGTGCTGCTTACTCAAGTCACGTATGTGAAGGAACGTGATTACGGAAAGAAATTCGTCATTTGTGATGGAGGGATGAACGACCTGATGCGTCCAACCCTCTACGATGCGTATCACCGTATCTGGCCGACGCGATCAGACGGCATGCCGGAAGTAATGGATCCCGAAGCGGAGGGGTATGAGGGATACACCACCGAAGTTGTGGATGTGGTCGGACCGGTATGCGAAAGTGGTGATTATTTTGCCAAGGCCCGTCCGCTGCCAGAACTGGTTGAATCGGACGTATTGGCCGTATTTGACACAGGTGCTTACGGTTTCACCATGAGTTCCAATTATAACGCTCAACCCCGTGCGGCTGAGGTTATGGTGCAGGATGGCGAATCGCATCTGGTGCGGCGACGGGAGAGTTATAGTGATCTTCTGGGATCCGAGCAAGAACTTCTTCATAAGTAATGCTTGGGCCCTTTCATACGAAATGTAAGAAATTGTTCAACTACACGCCCGTGCATACTGAGGAGAAAACACATGAGATGTAAATCCCTGCGAAGCTGGACATCAATTGTCATGATCGCCCTCATAGCCCTGTCTCTGCCCGTTGTCGCCCAGGAAGCGGATAAAAAGGACAGGGCTTCATCTATGTTGGAGCGGGGGATGAGACAATTTCAAAAAGGCAAGTATGAACAGGCAACGGGAACGTTTAACAAGCTGCTGGAGCTGCAGCCAGATTCCCAGCAGGTGTTGGCGTTGCGGCGTGAAGCGGAACTGAAACAGCTGGTCGAAATGGCTCAGGTCGAAGATGAACAGCTGTCCGCAGTGGCCAGTCGTCTGTTGGAAATGATGACCGAGGCGGTGCGTCAGCGAAAGAAACACGTTGATAATCCCGAAAAAATCAGGAGCGGAATGCAGAGTCCTGACCTTGATACGTATCTTCAGGCACGGGTCGATGCATTGAGCTACGGGCCGTATGTTATCCCGGAGCTACTGCCCCTGCTGACCGGGAAAGGAGCGAAAGCTCAGAAAGTTGTGGGCCGAGCCATGTCCACCCTGGTTGGTATCGGTCGGAGGGCGACTCTTCCTCTGATTGCTGTTTTGCAGTCGAAAGATCAGATGTTACCGGCTCGTGCAGCCAATGTTCTGGGGCAGGTGGGAGATGTCCGCGCAGTGCCGGCGTTATTGACAATACACAAAGACAAAAATCGTCCGGGCGTGCAGAGAACTGCTGCCAAAAAAGCGATAGAAAGCATTACGGGCCAACCGGTGTCTGAACTGGGCGATCCTCGGCAGCAGTATATTGATTTGGTTTGGGACTATCTGGAAGAAGACGAGGATACTGTAGGCTACGTGTTTGGTGTGTGGGCCGAGGTGTGGAACTGGAACCAGGATGCTGAATCCCTGGAGGACCGTCTGACGTACGTGGAGGTTCCCGGCTTTCTGTACCACCAGCGGCAGGGGAGTGCTTTTGCTCGGCAGGCCCTGAGTACACAAACCGGTTGCGCGCAGCTGCAGAGTCTGCTGGTGGCAACCTTGGTCAGGGAATTGGAGAAGGCCCGAATGTATGCCGATCGAGGGAAAAAAGAGAAACTGATACAATCTTCCAAAGGGAGGGTGAAGGAACTGGAGAAACGGATTCCGGTCCTCTCCCACCTGTATGAAGCTTCGGTAGTTGCCCGATCCCTGGAGCATGTGATGGATGTTAATGATCCGTCATCAAGTTATTACCTGGTCATGAGGCTCGGACAGAAAGCCGGAGTCGCGCGGGAAAAGGCTATGGAAGCGCTTACCAGGGCGACGCATTTTGGGGGAAGGGAAGCCCGTTATCGGGCGGCCATTGAATTGATTAAGGCCTCTCCGATGGGGCGTGTCCCGGAGCCCGATCAGGTGATGCAGGTGATTGCTGCCGCTTTGCGACAGACGGTGCAGCGAACGGCGCTGATTGTGTCGAATGATCTGCAGTTCCGCAATAAATTACGGAAAATACTTGAAGATGAAGGGGTGTCCGCTGCCGAATGTGATGCCAACGTGGCGGCGATTGGGGAGGCTTTGAATCTCAATCCGTCCGTGGACGTCGTGTTTGTGTACGGAAACGTCTCCGACGAAACTTTCAACAGCGTGTATGGAAAGTTGAAGCGGGACGGCCGTACGGAGAATAAGGCCGCCTACGTCATCAGGGATCCCGGCGAAGCGTCCCCGAATATGGCCGATTACGAAGGGATAAGGGACGTGATGCCAACGGATTCACTGCGGAAAGAACCGATAGCAGGGGCGCTGGATGAAGCATTCAAACAGTCAACGGTGCTGACGTCTCCCGGTGCAGCCAAAGCTGTCCTCCGGGCGGCGGAGGCCCTGAAGAAGCCGCCCTATGCGGGGACGAGATATCCTCTTTATGTAACCGAACCGGCGCTTGTGTCGGCTCTCGGCACACACACCGACAGTGTCACTCTGGCGGCCGCCAAAAACCTTGGGCGGTTTGGTTCAAAGGAGTCACTTGAACCCCTTGCCAAAGTGATTCACAAGGAGGATACCTCAGCTGCCGTCAGGCGGGGAGCGTGCCTGGCGATAGCTGCAATTGTGGAACGGGAAGGGGAGTATCCCAAAGCCATAACCAAGAATGTGGTTGCATGTTTTGAAAGCAGTAACCAGACGGTTCGGGAGGCTGGAGCGGAAGCACTCAGTCTGATGAAACTGTCGAAGGAGAAAATGCTGGAATATGCACAAGATGTCCTGCGGTCGAGTCTCAAAAGCGAGAACGCGGAGTGAAGTTGAAAATGCCCCAAAATAACCAGTGACCCTCCCTGGAATTGATTGCGTCGGGCTGTACAGTTGCGTTGGCGGGAGGCGAATTGAAGTCAGGGGGCTATTTAGCAGGTGATCCGCCGCCAGAGAAGGACACGGTGAGCGGGGCAGATCCTTGGTTGTGAGGGGCGGGGGGCAAAAAAGATGCGGAGACGCCCCGTAGTTCCCCGCCAGATCACGACTGAAGGTGAGATTCCCCTGAAATCTTTTTGACAAAATCAGACGGAGAGCTTATTCTGTTGTGCACGCTGAATGGAGTTTCGCCATTGATGAGCCGCTTCTAAGCTCGCCTTGGTACCTGGTTTACTGAAATCTGCAATACCAGCAGAACAAAACCGTGTGAGAATAAGCTTCGAAAAGCGTTTTATCTTTAACATGATCATAAGCGTGTAATAGGCGATGAGAGTAGTCTATACACCCATAAAAAAGCTATAAGCAGCGAGCGGAACGGATGTCTGCTAAGATGTCACTTGACATCAACGGACAAACTGTTAGAATTTGACAATTGCGCCGCTTGCGCAGAATTCCAGTTCATTTTGTTCCAGTGAATGACACAGATGGAAGAACGTATTCGAATCAGAATGGAAGCCTACGACCACCGAATCCTCGATCGATCGGTGGAGGATATTATAGATGCTGCAACGCGAACCGGTGCGAAGGTGAGCGGCCCAATACCGCTGCCGACGCATATCGAGCGCTACACAGTATTGCGTTCTCCGCATGTGAACAAAACTTCTCGTGAACAGTTCGAGATTAGAACGCACAAGCGGCTGATTGACATAATTGATCCGACAGTCCCCACTGTCGATGCGTTGAATAATTTGAAGATACCGGCCGGCGTTGAGATCAAGATTAAGGTCTGACCGGCGGTCAGTGTTGCCACGTCCTGAGAATGTGTTGATTCAGGCGTGATCGACGATGATCCAACCTTATTGCGTGTTGTGATTACAGGGTCCGATGAGTGGGGTTGAATACCGTTGTGCGAAGCTAATAACGGCGGTGAGTAGGGACTTCTGTTGAGCAGCACTCCTCAAGAATGATTTTTATCCCGCTGACGCGACTTGGTTCGTGTCCGTAACTTTTACTTCCAGGGGCATTAGCTGTGTCCTGCGAAGAAACAATTGTTTACGGAAGTGCGGGTCGTGAATAGATATCACAAGTAACTTATGGGCTTTTACGCCCCAGCCGGAGCGACGAAAATGGTTAAAGCGCTACTGGGCAAAAAAATAGGAATGACTCAGGTTTTTGACGAGGACGATACACGTGTCCCCGTGACAGTCCTGCAGGTTGGTCCCTGCGCGGTTGTTCAGGTTAAAGAGGATGAATCTGGCACTTGCACAGCTGTGCAGATAGGATTTGACGATAAGAAGAGAAAAAACACCTCTAAACCGTTGTTGGGTCATTTTGATAAGGCAGGCGTTACCCCCAAGCGGGTCCTGCGAGACGTGGCCCCGGAGGAAGGTGTTGATCTGCAGCCGGGTGAGCAACTGGGGGCCGAGGTATTCGATGACGTCGAGCTCGTGGATGTTGTCGGAAAATCCAAAGGCCGAGGATTTGCCGGTGTTGTTCGGCGGCATGGTTTCGCCGGTGGTCCGAAGACCCATGGCGGGAAAATGGATCGACGGTCCGGTTCAATCGGGCCGGGTACCGATCCCGGGCACGTGATTAAGGGCCGTCGGATGGCCGGGCACATGGGCAATGAGCGCACAACAATGCGAAATCTCAGAGTTGTCCGTGTGGACGAAAAACGAAATGTGTTGTTGGTCAAAGGAAGCGTCCCGGGAAGTAAAAAGAGTTACGTCCTGGTCCGTAAAGTTGAGCAGTAAACAGTCAAGTTGATTCAAAAAGTGATACGTTACAAGCTGATCCCGAAGAACGGGTAGAAAAATGATTGAGATTCCAATTTACAATATGGCAGGCGAGCTCCAGGCGGAGAAAGATTTCGACGAGGCTCGTCTGGGTGGAGAAGTGCGGCCGGAGGTCCTGCGGCAAGCCGTGATAACGTATGAGGCCAATCAGAGACAGGGCAACGCCAAAACAAAGACCCGCGCTGAAACAAGCTACAGTAACGTAAAGCCATGGCCCCAGAAGCATACTGGCCGCGCAAGGGCAGGATCGCGGAACAGTCCGTTGTGGGTTGGTGGTGCGGTGACGTTTGGGCCGCAGCCCCGTGACTATTCCAAAAAGATGAACAAAAAGATGCGTATGCGCGCCGTGGCGTCTGCCTTGCTGGGCAAGATGGAGTCCGATGAGGTGAAAATTGTCGAGGAGTTGACTCTTCCTCAACCCAAGACGAGGGAAATGGCCTCGGTGCTGGACGCGCTTGGTGTTGAGAGAAAGTTTCTTATTGTGTTGCCAGATCACGATGATCTGCTGTGGCGTTGTACTCGCAACATTGAAGGGTCATCGATGATGGCGGCTCGGGAGCTGAATGCTTACCGTGTTCTATGGGCTCATGACGTGATTTTCACCAAAGATGCGTTTGATGCTGCGGTCGAACGTTTGGAACTGCAGTTTGGCGACAAGAGTCATGCAACCAGAGAAATGACAGAAGGTGAATGAAGATGGATGCGTATCAAATCATAAAGCGGCCGCTCCACACGGAAAAGAGCGTTGAGGATATCAGAGAGAACAATTGCTATCATTTCGAGGTGGATCGGCGGGCGAATAAACCCCAGATTCGGGAAGCCATTGAGGCACTTTTTGCTGATGTAAAGGTATTATCAGTCAATACCGCACCAATTCGCGGCAAAACCCGACGGATGGGGTGGGTTGAAGGGCGGACTCCCGATCGCAAAAAAGCGTTCGTGACGATCCGACCAGGCGACACTATTGATATCGGATATTAGAAGGAAACGGCCAAAGGAGCAGAAAAATGGCGCAAAAACAATATAAAGCAACAACAAACGGTCGTCGTGGGATGTCCGTTGATGACTTCTCGGATATTACCACGAGCGAACCTGAAAAATCGCTGTTGCGTCCTTTGAAGAAGACCGGTGGACGTAATAGCCAGGGACGCATGACGAGCCGGCACCGCGGTGGCGGTCACAAACGCCGTTATCGAATGATAGACTGGCGGCGGAGCGATAAGGATGGCATGAACGCTACGGTGCAAACCATCGAGTATGATCCCAATCGTAGTGCCCGGATTGCTCTCGTCGAGTACGAAGATGGCGAAAAACGCTACATTCTGGCCCCGGCGGGCCTGGAAGTTGGACAGAATATCGTCAACGGTGACCGCACGGAGCCGCGGACCGGAAATTGTATGTGCCTCAAAAACGTTCCGCTTGGACTGTATGTCCACAATGTTGAGTTACAACCCGGGGCTGGAGGACAGATCGTTCGAAGTGCTGGCTCTGCCGCCCAGGTAAGTGCTCGTGAAGGCCGCTACGTGCATCTGATTCTTCCCAGCGGTGAAGTGCGACAGGTACTCGGGAACTGTCGGTGCACTATCGGACGCGTCAGCAACATCGAACATGAAGCGCGGAATGTGGGTACAGCCGGCCGCAGTCGTCATATGGGGCGACGCCCAACTGTTCGAGGAAAGGCACAGAATCCCGTATCTCACCCTCTGGGTGGTGGTGAAGGACGCAGTAACGGTGGACGGCATCCGGTTTCTCCAGAGGGAGTGCCAGCGAAAGGTGGCAAGACCCGTAAACGTAAGAAATATAGCGATCGGTTGATCGTTAGCAGGAGGAAGTGAGGATACAATGAGCCGATCTCTCAAAAAAGGACCTTATGTAGATGATAAACTCCTCAAAAAAGTGATGCGTCAAAAAGAGGAGCGTTCGGACGAACCGATAAAAACGTGGGCTCGTTCATGCACTATTATACCTGATTTTGTGGGTCATACGTTTGCCGTGCACAATGGCAGGAAGCACATCAATGTCAGTGTGACGGAGGAGATGGTCGGGCATAAACTGGGTGAGTTTGCACCGACGCGGATATTCCGCGGACATGGCCGTGCCCGAGCCGCCGGCGAAGAGGAGATGGAAGAAGTCTAAGCGCAAGAATGTCCGTGGTGGTGGAGCGAAGTTGATTGGGAAGGACATTATCCACGCCGCGCTGAGGAGATAATTATGGAATTCAATGCAAAACATCGTTATGCAAAAATATCAGCCCGCAAAGCGAGGCCGGTTGCGGATCTCGTGAGAGGGAAGCATGTCAATGACGCAATGCAAATTTTGCGGCAGACAAACAAGCGTGCGTCCCAAATGGTGGATAAAGTGCTCAGATCGGCCATCGCTAACGCGGATGAGAGTCTGGAAGCGGAAATGGACGATCTCTGGGTCAAAGAAATAAGAGTTGACGAAGGACCGACCAGGAAGCGCCATCGGCCCAGGGCACGAGGAAGGGCTACACCTGAGCGTCGACGAACGAGTCATATTAGTATCGTGTTGGATGACCAACGCTAAACGGAGGTATTATGGGCCAGAAGGCAAGACCTACAGGATTGAGACTGGGAATCACTGAGGATTGGCGTTCACGCTGGTACGCCGACAAGGAACATTTCGGCGATTACCTGGTTGAAGATGAGAAGATACGCCGACATATCAAAAGTGAGTATTATTTCGCCGGTCTGTCAAAAATTGAAATCGAGCGGACGCGAGAGGAGCTGAACATAATCTGTCATTGCGCCCGGCCCGGCCTGTTGATTGGCCGGAAGGGCTCGGAAGTGGAGCGACTGAAAGGTCAGCTGCAGAAGATGACGGATCAGTCCGTGGAGATCAATGTGCAGGAAGTATCTCAGCCCGAAATTGACGCTCAGCTCGTGGCTGAGGAAGTAGCTCAACAACTGGAGCGGCGTTCGTCCTTCCGGCGCACTATCGAAAAATCGGCCGATATGGCAATGGATGCTGGAGCCGAGGGTGTGCGAATTGAGATATCGGGGCGACTGGGAGGATCAGAAATCGCTCGCACGGTGAACGTGAGTGAGGGAAGCATTCCTCTCCATACGTTGAAAGCAAAGATTGATTATGGATTTACGGAAGCAAACACTAAATATGGATCTATCGGGGTAAAGGTGTGGATCAACAACGGCGTTCTTCCCCCTGGCACCAAAAGCCCCAAGGAGGATAACGATGGCGAAAATGCCTAGTCGAGTCAAGTATCGTAAGACGCAACGTGGTACTATCCGCGGAGAAGCCAGCCGCGGTAACCGCGTAAGTTTCGGTGAATATGGGCTGCAGTCTCTCGGTAAGGGCTGGATCAGCTCCCATCAACTCGAGGCGGGTCGTGTTGCAATCGGCCATTACCTCCGAGATGAGGGCAAACTGACTATTCGCGTGTTCCCGGACAAAAGTGTAACGTCCACGCCGGCCGAAACCCGTATGGGTACGGGTAAAGGGGAACCGGAAGACTGGGTGGCAGTAGTGAAACCGGGTACGGTGATTTATGAGCTGGGAGGATTGCCGGAGGAATTGGTGAGAGAAGCTTTTGCACGGGCCGCAGCGAAAATACCCGTGAAAACTAAGATGTTGCATCGGAGATTCAAAGTATGAAGGCGAGTGAACTCAGAGGTCAGTCCAGGGAAGACCTGCTTCAGGAGTTGGAGCGTAAAAAGGAGAGCCTGTTCGACATGCGGTTTCAATGGCAGGCGGATGAGTCCCCTGATACGTCGAGAAAAGCACAGATACGGAAAGATATCGCACGGATAAAAACCGTATTGCGTGAGATGGAATTGTCCGAGGAAGAGTAATCGGTAGATAAATATTAGCGGCCGAGTGGCCGGGAATACTTTTAGGTGTGAGAAGACGATGAAAAGACGAGCCCGCGGTATAGTAACCAGCGATAAAATGAACAAGACGATTAAGGTGAGTGTGAAACGCGTTCGCCAGCACCCCAGATACAAAAAGTATCTGCAAAAACAGACCTCGCTAACGGTCCACGATCCACACAATACCGCGCAGGAAGGTGATCTCGTGGAGGTTGAGGAAACACGACCGCTGTCGAAAACCAAATCATGGCGGTTTTTGCGGGTGGTGAAGAGATCGGCGGAATACCAATCGATCAGTGGTGAGTTGAGCGCTGAATAGCACATCAGTGTTTTGTACTAGTGATAAACATTAGCAGTTCAGGCGACCGCTATGATAATGGAACAAACAGTATTGGATGTTGCGGATAACACCGGTGCGCGAACCGTGCGTTGTTTCAAGGTGTTGGGCGGAACCGGACGTCGGTACGCGCATGTTGGCGATGTGATTGTGGGTAGCGTGAAAAAGGTGATTCCCGGGAGCGAGGTCAAGCATGGCGAAGTTGTTCGTGGGGTTGTTGTTCGGACGAAGCAACCCATTCAACGCGATGACGGGAGCTATGTAAGGTTTGATCGTAATGCTCTGGTTTTGATTGGAGACGATGAGGAACCGCGTGGCACGCGCATATTTGGCGCGATTCCCCGTGAGCTTCGAACGGAGAATTACATGCGAATTATTAGTCTGGCTGCCGAAGTTGTATGACTTGACAGGAAAAGTGAGCAGGTAATATGAGTAAAATGCATGTGCGGAAAAACGACATGGTGGAAGTGATTGCGGGCGAGTACAAAGGCGTACGCGCACCGGTTTTACGGGCGCTGCCGAAGGAGAATCGTGTTGTTGTGGAAGGGGTTAATGTTGTGTATAAACACGTTCAGCCGGACCGAGAGAATCCCCAGGGTGGACGAATCGAACGGGAAGCCCCAATTCACGCTTCCAACGTTATGCTGATGTGCCAGAATCGCGAATGCGAGAAGCACGATGACCCCGTTCGAACCCGTACGAAGGTGGAACCGGACGGCTCAAAGGATCGAGTTTGTGTCAAATGCGGTCATCCGATAGTACCACAGGAATAAAAGATAACAGCCTAACGCTGCAGAAGGTGCAAAAATGAATGATGAAAACACACAAACCGAACAGGCGACTGCCCCACCACCCCGCCTGCAGGTGAGATACAGGGATGAAATTGTGCCGGAACTTATGGACCGGCTGGACGTAGAAAACAGCCTAGCAGTGCCGAAGATGGACAAGATAGTTGTAAATAGCGGCATTGGTGATGCACCTGAAAAAGAAAATTTGGCGGAAGAGGCCGTCGAAGTACTCTCGGAGATTACCGGTCAAAGAGCTGTCATCACGCGTTCGCGCAAGAGCGTCGCGGGATTTGGAATACGTGCCGGTGTTCCGGTGGGGTGCAAGGTCACGGTTCGGCAGGAACGCATGTATGAGTTTCTGGACCGACTCATCAGTGTGGTCATGCCCCGTATACGAGATTTCCGTGGGCTATCAACCGACTCGTTCGATGGAAGTGGGAATTACAGCCTTGGCATCGACGAACATTTCGTCTTTCCGGAAATCGATCCGGATGAGCTGGATAATCTGTTTGGCATGGATGTGACGATGGTAACCACGGCTGAGTCGGATCCGGAGGCGCTCGAGTTGTTGCGCCTGCTTGGCCTACCGTTCCGTGAGGAGTGAAAACGCTGATTTACAGGAGGTGTTATAAACACCGATGGCTCGAAAAGCCCAAATTGTCAAAAGCGAAAAAGACAAAGACGAACTGAAGTATTCGACACGTCACGTAAACCGGTGCAAGCTGTGTGGACGGGCGCGAGGTTATATGCGAAAGTTTAAGATTTGCAGGATTTGTTTCCGCGAGTTGGCCACCCAGGGCAAGATCCCCGGTGTGAAAAAGGCCAGCTGGTAACTGGCGGGAACGCCTCCAACTTGATGCTTACCCCTGAGAGGTGATAAAGATATGATGACCGACCCTATTGCGGATATGTTGACGCGTGTTCGTAACGCTATCAGTGCACATAAGCCGACCGTACAGATGCCCGCGAGCAATGAAAAGGCTGGTGTGGCGGATGTCCTTCAGCGTGAAGGCTATATCGAAGATTATCAGGTGGCTGAGTATGAGGGAAAACGGACCCTCAAGATCTACCTGAAATACGGTCCCGTGGGTGAGAATATTATTCGTGAGCTCACAAGAGTATCGAAACCTGGTCGGCGGATTTATCGGGATGTCGAATCGGTTCCTCGGGTTGCTAATGGAATGGGGACCGCTATCATTTCGACCAGCAAAGGCATCCTGAGTGATCGTGAATGCCGGAAGGAACATGTCGGCGGCGAAGTCATGTGTGCTGTTGAGTAGGCAAAAAGAATGATCGAAGAACGCTAAGTCGGGAGAATTATAGAATGTCCAACATGCTGAAACCAATTGATCTTCCTGATGGTGTGGAGATTACGCAGGAAAAGAACGTCATAACCATCGACGGACACAAGGGAGAGCTGATGCATGAACTGCCGGACAAGTTGGCGCTGGAGATCGGGGATGGTAACGACCAGATCACTGTGGAGCGTCGATCGAACAGCCGAAGTGCAAAGTCATTGCATGGTCTCCACAGGTCGCTGTTGGCGAATAAAGTGCAAGGTGTGAATGAACCTTATTCAAAAAAGATGGAAATTCATGGTACCGGCTATAATCTCAAACTGCAGGGGAAATCACTCGTGTTGCAGGTCGGTTTCTGTCATGATGTGACGTTTGAATTACCCGAAAATATTGAGGTTGATATCGAGCAAAATGCCGCGCAACCGGATAATCCGGCTAAGTTCACTGTAAGTAGCATCGACAAAGAGGAGCTGGGGCAGTTCTGCGCGGATGTGCGAGATGTCCGGCCGCCTGAACCTTACAAAGGTAAGGGCATACGTTATGCCGACGAACAGGTGCGGAGGAAGGAAGGTAAAGCCTTCGCCGGGCTCGAATAAGAATTCTGCTGCACTACTAACCGAAATGATGGAGCTGAAACGCGATGGATCGCAATAAAAAGAAAACAGAACAACGACAGAAACGCCATTGGCGAGTCCGCCGGAACGTTAGCGGTACTCCTGACAAGCCGCGTTTGTGTGTCTACAGAAGCAACAAGCACATTTATGCGCAGGTCATTAATGATTGGACGGCGGAAACATTGACCAGCGCATCAACACTGAGCGATGGAATCACCGATGAAGAGGAGAAAAGTTGGACTGTTGAAGCCGCGCGGCGCGTCGGTGAACTCATTGGTGAAAAATGTGTGGACAATGGTATTGAAAAAGTCGTGTTTGATCGTGGTGGATTCAAGTATCATGGACGTGTAAAAGCCCTTGCTGAAGGGGCTCGGGAAAGTTTTGAGGAAGCAGATGTTGAAGGTTTCTAACATAGTATTCGGTGTAAACGAGTCGTAAATTTAAGGATATTGGAGATTCCATGGCGGATTGGGACAACCAAGGCGGATTAATGGATGAAGTTCTCACAATCCGTATGCATACCAAAGTGACTAAGGGTGGTCGGAACCTGAGTTTTGCTGCGCTGGTCGCTGTTGGAAATGGCAACGGGAGTGTAGGGCTGGGTTACGGTAAGGCACCTGGCGTGCCAATGGCCATCGAAAAGGCCAACACTGAAGCACGCGATGCGATGGTGGAGGTGCCTCTGATTGGCGATACGGTATGCCGGGAAAATACCGGTGAGCATAAATCGTCCAGCGTGATAGTTAAACCGGCTGCTCCCGGAACGGGCGTTAAAGCCGGAGGGACAGTTCGGTCCATCATGCAGGTGTTGGGCGTTCACAACGTCCTCACCAAGAGCCTCGGACGGAATAACCCTTTGAACCTGGCCAAAGCAACGATGAATGCTCTGGGCGAAATGCGGCCCATTGAGCGAGTGGAAGATTTAAGAGGCGTATCTGTACATCTGAAACATCCACAGATCGATGCATTGACGTCGGAGTCCGGCGCAGACACAGAAACGGAATCAACGGAAGAATCTGCCGAAGAAGTGGAAGGGAAGGATGAATCGTCCGAACCGGAAGCGGAGGAACCGGCGGAAGAAGAGATCGCTGAGACCGAAGAGATGGCGGAAGACGAACCGGGAGACGAATCGGGAGAAGACAGCGAGACGTCTGGTGAAAACGAAGAAAAGCCCGTGACAGAGAGCGGGAGTGAAGAATAGCTCGCGTCGCTCCGTCGTCCGGGACGTATCATTATAAATACTGACAACAAAGACGAGGTAACGATGGATCTCACTGAAGCTAAATCACGGAACCACAAACGATCAAAACGAAAGAGAGTTGGTCGTGGTCGCGGAAGCGGACATGGTAAAACGTGTGGGCGTGGTATGAATGGTGCGCGTTCGCGCAGCGGATGGAGCAGTCGTAATCAAACGGGCGGCAATATCCCTCTGTGGCGCCGACTTCCGAAGGTTGGGTTCACAAATGAACCGTTCAAAACGGAATACACCCCTGTTAATGTCTGTGCACTTAATGAATTTGAGGAAGAGGCACATGTAACTCCGGAGGTTCTGGAGGAGCGGGGCATCGTGAAACAACCCAGCGACGACGGGATAAAAATACTGGGTGATGGAGAAATTGAAAAAGCCCTGACTGTGGAAGCACATGCGTTCAGCGATTCGGCGAGGGCAAAAATTGAAAATGCTGGTGGAACGGTGGAAGTTATTCCGGGACCTCAGCCTGTTGTGCGAAACAAAATGCAACAGAAATCGACGATGACGCCCATTGTGGGAACCGAAGAGGATACATCTGAAGAATAGTAATTCGATTTCCCCGTTTTTTGCCGGAGAATTTGATGCCACTGTTTGAACAACTCGCCAACATGTTCCGCATCCGGGACCTGAGGAGACGCATTTTTATCACCTTGGGTCTCATAGCGGTAACCCGCGTTGGATGTTTTATTCCCCTGCCGGGTCTGGATGCAGCCCGGCTGGGAGAAGCTCTCCAGCAAGCGGGAGAAGGCGCCGGTGCTGTATTTGGGATTCTTAACATGTTCTCCGGTGGGGCTCTGGCCCAGGGCGCGGTCTTTGGTCTGGGTATAATGCCCTACATTAGTGCGTCGATTATATTTCAATTACTCGCAAATGTGATTCCACGACTGGAACGTCTGCGGAAAGAGGGGGAATCGGGTCGAAAGAAACTGAATCAGTACACACGCATGGCGACCGTGGCTATATGCCTTTTCCAGGGGATCGTTGTGGTGTGGGGCCTTTCCCGATACGGAGTTGTGCCGGAATACGCGAGGCAGTCGTGGTTCTACATGTTGTGGTTCTCGTTCAGTAATGGCTTTTTGTTGATGGCCGGTACGATGTTCCTGATGTGGATTGGGGAGCAGATCGATGAGCATGGCATAGGTAGCGGGATTTCGCTAATTATCATGGTGAACATACTGTCTCGTCTCCCCGGTCAACTGTATACACTCGGGCAGAACATAATGGCGGAACAGAGTCAACAAAACGCTGTTTTGAAAATCCTTGTGCTGCTCGCCCTTTTTGTTGGTCTGGTCGTTGCGATTATATATATTACCCGGGGAGAGAGACGGATCCCCGTTCAACAGGCAAAACATGTCCGGGGCCCGAAAGTATATGGCGGACAGAAACATTATCTGCCCCTGAAGGTAAATCAGGCGGGCGTGATGCCACTGATATTTGCCAGCGCCCTGTTACAGTTCCCGGCCATAGTGGCGGGATCGGCTGCTCAGAGTTTGCAGGACACTCAGAGCCTGTGGTACGGATTTTTCACATTTCTTCGTGACGCGGTTCAGCCGGGGCAGCTCAGTCTGACATATGTGGTGTTCTATGGTCTGCTCATCTTCTTTTTCTCTTATTTCTGGACTGCGATTATGTTCAACCCCCAGGAGATGAGCGACAATCTGAAAGACTATGGTAGTTTTATACCGGGCATTCGACCCGGGCAACGGACCGCAAACTATCTTGAGGGTATTATGAACCGGGTGACGATGGCAGGAAGCTTCTTTTTGTTGTCCATAGCGCTGATGCCTATGATCGTTGCCGGTACGCTGAACATCCCCCTTCAAACGGCATCGCTCTATGGTGGCACCAGTATCCTCATTGTTGTGGGGGTTGCTCTGGATTTGATGAACAAGATTAATCAGCATCTTGAGATGCGACGTTATGAAGGTTTTGCAGCCGGGGCGAAGGGACGTCGAAATACGCGGAGACGTTAGACCTCTACCCTGTAAAGTGGTTGCTTCCACAGCCACAGATGCACAACGAATCAAATAAATCACAGTTTTGTTGAACCGAATAATAGGATTACAGAAAGGATAGAGAAGTGAAACTGGTTTTTCTTGGCCCGCCGGGAGCTGGAAAAGGAACTCAAGCCTCTAGGTTGAGTGAAGAGATGGGGCTTGAGCATGCGTCCACGGGCGATATATTTCGTGCTGCTGTAGCTGAAGGATCTGAACTGGGCCAAACGGTAAAATCGTATCTGGATGGGGGGAAGCTTGTCCCCGATGAATTAACGTCTCAGGTCGTTGACGAAATGGTGCTTGCCCGGTATGAAGATTTCATCCTGGATGGATTTCCCCGCACTATTCCTCAGGCGGAGCAGCTTGAGGATATGCTGGGAGAACGAGGGCAGCAACTTGACGGCGTGATATACTTTGAGTTGAGCGAGGACGATGCGATAGTCCGATTGACCGGTCGGCTGGTGTGCAAAGAATGCGGGGAAAATTACCATAAGACCTTCATGCCCCCGGAAAAAACGGGCATATGTGACAATTGTGGTGCCGATTTGAAAGTCCGCAGTGACAGTTCGGAAGAGGTGGTTCGCCAGCGCCTGGAGGAATACGAAGAAAAAACCCAGCCGCTGGTTCCGTTTTATGAAGAACGTGGTATATTGCATACCGTCGATGCGTCCGGGAGCCCAGATGAAGTCACCGAAGAAACACGCGAAGTCGTGGAAGATGTAAGGTAGTTTCCTGTGGCCTCAGGCGGTGTTGCTGCCCTGTAAGGAGAGAACAGAAATTGACCGACGAGATTCTCACAAAAAGTCCTGCCGAACGTGGCAAAATGCGCAAGGCGGGCAGGGTAGTGGCGAAGGCGCTGAGACTTGTAGAGGAAGAAGCGGCAATTGGTGTCACGACGGGTGCCCTGGACGCTAAGGTTGAGAAACTTATCCGGGATTGCGGAGCGACACCTGCATTCAAAGGCTACCGAGGTTTCCCGGCGTCGATATGCACCAGCATCAATGAAGAAGTCGTTCACGGGATACCCGGTGAGCGAAAATTGCAGGATGGCGACATATTGAGTGTTGATATTGGTGCGTTGCTGGATGGATATTATGGCGATGCCGCTGTAAGTGTTCCGATTGGCGATGTTGACAGCGAAGGGCATGAGCTGATTGAAACAACGAAAAAGGCTCTCGACTCAGCAGTGCAAGCGATCCGGCCCGGAATGAAGGTGAGCGATATTAGCCGGGCAGTGCAAAACTGTGCGGAAACAGCGGGCTTTGGCATTGTGCGGAAATATACCGGGCACGGTATCGGGTCCAGTATGCATGAAGCACCGCAAATTCCTAATTTCGTGAGCAACTGGCCAATGCGGGAGGACCCCGTATTGGAGGTCGGAGCTGTTGTCGCCATAGAACCAATGCTTAATTGCGGAACATACAAGGTGAAAGAGCAGGATGATGGTTGGACAGTTGTAACAGAGGATGGTTCGCTGTCCGCGCACTTTGAACATACGGTCTCGGTCGAGGAACATGGACCGGCGATTATGACGGTTGCATAACTAACTTGTAGAATACGAGCTTAACTGATACAATTAGGAATGGTTGTCTCATGCCAAAAGAAGAACCAATCAAAGTTGAGGGTACCGTAACTCAAACCCTTCCGAATGCACGATTCAAGGTGGAGCTTGAGGACGGTCACGAGATTCTGGCCCATGTGTCAGGAAAAATGCGGATGAACTTCATACGTATCCTTGAGGGGGACGAGGTCACGGTAGAAATATCCCCCTATGACCTGGAGAAAGGTCGGATTGTGTATCGCTCTTCCTGAGGTGACCGTAGTTTGCGTTGACAGAGGTCAGGTTTAGCCCGTGGCAAAGTAACGAAAGACACAGAAGGTACTGGATTATGAAAGTAAGGTCATCGGTCAAAAGATTGTGCGAGAACTGTAAGATTGTTCGGCGGAAAGGTGTTGTTCGAGTTATTTGCTCCAATCCCCGACACAAACAACGTCAGGGTTGAGTAACTGAATTCGATAGCCTTGATCCGACGAGGAGGTAATTATGCCGCGAGTTGCAGGTGTAGATATTCCTGGTGATAAGCATATAGATATATCTCTGACCTATATTTATGGTATTGGAGATACGACAGCGAAGCATATTTGTGAGGTTCTGAACGTTGACAACCATAAACGTGCGGGCGATCTGTCTGAGGACGAGTTGAGTCGGATTGCTGCGTACATTGATAAAAATTTCGTCACTGAAGGTGAATTGCGCCGATTGGAAGCCTCAAACATTGCTCGCCTGCGCGAAATCAATTGTTATCGTGGGATACGTCACCGCCGTGGTCTGCCCGTGCGAGGCCAGCGAACACGTACGAACGCTCGGACACGCAAGGGTAAGAAACAGACTGTTGCTGGTAAGAAGGGCGTTAAGGAGCTGGGTCACTGATCTGACCTGTCCCCCGGATATACGGAGGAAGGTGGCGTACTGGTGAACAAGAAGGAGATTCTTCAGTTTTTCCGCGATCGCCCCGATATACTGAAAAAGATGGATCTGATGGGCCCGGAAGGGCAGGTTGATGCCCGTGGCTCCAAGAAGCTGAAGGAAATAGCTGGATGCGTGGAAATCATTCTCCGGTATGTGCGGAAATTTCTGGCCGGACAGGATCTCATAGTGTTTGAAGGGGCGTGCGGTAAGAGCTACCTTGGGTTCGCTCTGACTGTACTGGTGCCGGAGCTGGACGATCGGAGCATCAAGCTCTGGGGCGTGGATTCAGACTCAGACTTGATAGAACGCTGTCGGGAATTGGCGGATAAGCTGGGTGTGGAGAATGTCGAATTTGTGACTAGTCGCATGTCGGAGTTTGAATGTGACGACGACATCAACCTCTCCATCTCGTTACATGCCTGTGATACCGCTACCGATGAATTGATAGCGAAGGCAATTGAGTTGGAGTCGCGTTTGATAATCAGCGTTCCATGCTGTCAGAATCAAATTCGGGGCCAAATCAAGGATGGACATCCTCTGACTCCGATGACGGAATACGGACCGGCCCGGTTTCGTTTGGCAAACCTGTTGACCGATACTTTACGAGCACAGTATTTACATGCTGCGGGGTACCACGTGGACCTGGATGAAATTGGGTCCCCCCGGCTGACGCCGAAGAATTTGTGTATTTGCGCGCGTAAAGTTAAAAATCCGAGCAGTCGGCCGCGCCATAAGCAGTATGAGCAGCTTCGAGACATGTTTGATGTACAACCCAAAATCGAGAGCCTCGGCCCTGACGTTGTTGGGGACGGGGATGATAAATAGATGCAGTTCCTTCTGATTGTATGAGGAGATGAATCGCGAATGGCTAAGAAGAAAGGTCGGACAAAACGAGTTGGTTCCCGGGCTATTGCCCACATTCACGCTACGTTCAATAACACGAAGGTGACGCTTACGGACCTTAAGGGAGAGGTGTTGTGTTGGAGAAGCGCTGGATCCTGTGGGTTCAGTGGTGCACGGAAAAGCACCCCGTTCGCCGCTCAGCGAGCCGGAGAAGAGGCCGCGCGAGAGGCGAAACAAATGGGGGTGCGAGAGGTAGAAGTGAAGGTGAAGGGTCCGGGTTCAGGGCGCGAGTCGGCCATTACCGCCCTGGAGTCTGCTGGGTTGATCGTCCATTCTATTGAGGATACGACACCGTTGCCGCATAATGGGTGCCGTCCTCAAAAGCGGAGACGTGTGTGATCTGCGAATCGCATACGATGTGAGATGTGAGTTTGGAATACGTATTATTTGACGTTTAAGTCGACGTAACAGTTTAAGATACAGCGGAGAAAACAAGGACAATGGCAAGAGATACTGGGCCCAAATGCAAGAGGTGCCGGCGTGAGGGAATGAAACTATTCCTGAAGGGTACCCGATGCCATACTGCTAAGTGCCCCATTGAAAATCGTAGTCGTCCACCGGGAATGCATGGATACAGTCGGGGACGGCCGTCCCCCTACGCTATCCGGCTGCGGGAAACACAAAAAGTGAAGCGCTTCTACGGCGTGTTTGAGAAGCCTTTTCGGCACGTATTCACCGAGGCGAACCGCCAACAGGGGAACACCGGTGAAAATTTGCTGGCTCTCCTGGAGCGGCGTCTTGATAACGTTGTAACCGTGTGCGGAATCTCGGCGTCTCGTGCTCAGGGACGACAGCTATCTTCACACGGACACATCGAGGTGAACGGTGAACAGGTTCGAACCCCGAGCTATGTGGTCAAGGAAGGTGATGTGATCCGACCCAAACCGGATGACAGCATACTGGAGCTTGCTCGCCTCAATCGGGAACAGCTGGGTCACCCTGAGCCATCATGGTTGAGTGTCAATGACTCGGATTTGACGATTGAAGTGGCACGTATGCCTGTTCGTGAGGATGTGAGCGCTGACGTGGATGAAGGTCTTGTCGTGGAGTTCTGTTCCCAGTAAACCTTCCCGACGGAAAGCTCATTGGTTTCAGACGATTAATCAATTTTGCAGAAATAAGATACATGGGAGGCATTTAGATGCCCGTACGAGTCAGATGGCGTGGTCTTGAGCTACCGGTTCAGGTGAAGGTCAATCAGGACAATTTGACGGATACATATGGCGAATTCTTTGTGGAACCTTTTGAGCGCGGTTTCGGGCACACCATTGGTAACAGCCTTCGGCGTGTATTGCTGTCCTCTCTGGAAGGAGCAGCGGTTGTAGCCGTGGATATTGATGGTGTGCAACAGGAGTTTACTGCGATGGAAGGTGTTGTCGAGGATGTGTCGGAAATCATCCTCAATATCAAGGAAATCGTGCTGAAGGTGCATCCTGACGAGGAGCGCACGATTAAACTTGAGAAAGACGGGAAAGGTCCTGTGAAGGCCGGACACATCGAGACGGATCCGGACGTGGAGGTTATTAATCCCGAACACAAGGTTGCTACACTGACCACTGATCGGGAGTTCAAATGTGAACTGACCGTCCGAAAAGGTCGCGGCTATGTGCCTGCAGATGAGCACGAGGACCTGTCAAAAAACATCGGGCGGATTCCTGTGGATGGCCTATTCTCACCGATACAGCGCGTTGCATATCATGTATCGGACACGCGAGTGGGCCGACGCACGAACTATGATCGCCTGATGCTGCAAATCTGGACCAACGGGTCAGTGGATCCGGAGATGGCACTGGTTGAAAGCGCCAAAATATTCCGGAAACATCTTACGCCGTTCGTCGAATATTTTGATATGGGCCGTCTTATGCCCAAAGAAGAACCTCAGCCTCTGGCGCCGGTGGAAGAAACGGAGGCACCGGAGGTGTCGGAATCAACACTCTCCACACCTATCGCTGCGTTGGATCTGAATTCCAGGGCGGAGAACTGTCTTGAAAGTGACGGTATTGAAACGGTTGGAGATGTGCTGGAAAAGTCCGAAGAAGAGTTGTTGAACATCCGTAATTTTGGCGAAGTCTCGCTGGATGATCTTCGCGAGAAACTGGAGAGCAGGGACCTGGAAGTCGGACTTCTGGCCCCTGAGGAAGAAGAATGACTGGGCGTGGTCGTCCTGTCGTGTCTATAGACTAATCATATGCTACACCTATTGCCATGAAACATAGAAAAAAAGGTAGAAAGCTCAGCCGTTCCTCTTCACATCGGAAGGCAACTCGTCAGAATCTGGCGAAAGCCCTTCTTGAACACGAGAGGATTATAACGACACCAGCTAAAGCAAAAGAAGCTCAGTCGTTTGTGGAAAAACTCATCACCCTGGCCCGTAAAGCCCTTCCCTTCCGGGACTCAGAGGATGATGATGATCGGGGCAAGTATCTTCATTATTACCGGCAGGCCCAGAGCAAGTTGCAGGATAAAAAACTTGTGCAAAAATTATTTGGGGAAGCTGAGTGGAGTGACGGGAACGCTCTTGCCGATAGGTATGCGGATCGGCCCAGCGGGCAAACCCGGATAATCCGACTGAGCGGGAGCCGATTGGGGGTCCCGGTGGGAACGTCGTTTTCGGAAATACCCGTCTTCAATTACACGATGGCCGGGAAGGATCGGCAGATCAAGCTGACGGGAAATCGGTTGGGGGACAATGCTGAGCAGTGTATCTTTGAACTCGTTGAAGAAGAGACGGAAGAAGAAGTGGAGGAAGATGTGGCGCCGGAAATATCCATATCCGACGAAGAAGAAGGGACGGCGGATGACGGTGCGATTGAAACCGCAGAGGAGGATGTAGGGGAAGAATCGGCGGTGCAGGAAGAGGTAACTGAAGAAATGGGTGAATCGGAACAGACCGGCTGAGAAGCTTCTGACCTTTTCTGTACGCTCATAGTATTGCTGGAGGGTCTGACCTAACGGTCAGGCCCTTTTTTTATTCGGGGATGTTGCGTCTGTCCGGAAAAATGAGTCGCCTGCGCATTGTCACCGATGCAACCAGTCCCAGTCCCGCCATCGTGCTGACCAGCGAAGACCCCCCATAACTGATGAGCGGAAGAGTCAGACCGGTGATAGGGGAAAGGCGGAGTGATATGGCCATGTGGAGCATACTCTGGAAACCAAACATGATCAGGACACCGCAGACCAACATTTTCCCGTAGGGATCAGGCGTCATCCAGGCATGTCGCGCCATCAGGCCGATCATGAAAGTGTAGAAGAGAATCACGATGGCGGTTCGCACAAATCCCCATTCTTCGGCTATGACGGGAAAAATGAAATCGGTATGGCGCTCGGGAATTCGTTCCAGTTGATTGAGCAAGCCTTCGCCCCAGCCCTGACCGTCAACCCCGCCCCCTGCAATCGCAAGTGTGGCCTGTCGAGCGTTATATGATGCGGCAGAATTGGGAGCCAGTTCGGGATTAACGAAACTGATGAGTCGTCTCCGTTGATAATCTTTCACAACACCGGGTGTGAACCACGCCAGCGCGGCGATACCCAGTCCCAGAAAGCAGAGTATAAGGAGATTTCGAATCGGAACACCGGAACAGAAAGCCAGGCCCAGAAACAGGGGTAAGAATAGAAGGGATGTACCCAAATCTGGTTGGCGTACGATGAAAAACATTGGTAAGAGTGTCAGAACAAGCGGGATCAGTAAATCGCGGAAACGATCCAGTCGGGTGCGATAGGTGAAATAGGTAGCAAGAATCAATACAGTGATATATTTCATGGGTTCTGAGGGCTGGACATTGATCGGCCCGAGGGAATACCAGCGTGTGGCATTGTTGACCGTGATTCCTAAAACCGGGAGCAGAGCCAGCACGACAAGGCCGCTCAGGTAAAGCCAGACGGATAATCCCGACAGGTGGCGGTAGTCAATGACCGAAACGATCAGGAAGACTATCAGACCGACAACTGCAAAACAGACGTGTTTGTACGCGAGGTTTCGTGAGGCTGCGCTCGTGATAAACAATCCCCCCAGAGAAACCAGCAAAAAAATACCGCAGAGTAACGGCCACGGCATCCGACGGGCTTCAAAACGACCGGTAATAGTGCGGATCAGGGTAAGCATGGATTGTTGGCTGAAAATATGGATGACGACGAATAGATAATACAGCCTACCCGCTATCTGACGGGAGGGTCAAATCAGAGGAACGGTTGAGCCCGTGAACGGTGAGCCCCAGAACTCAGAACTCCTGATCCGTTGGAAAATACAGTGAACCCCAATTCG
>CAZXYF010000019.1:0-10050 GCA_964644705.1 uncultured candidatus Brocadiaceae bacterium
CACTCGGATAACAGCTAAAAGCTGGTCTGAAACATCGCTTCCGGACATCTCATAGTGGTTTAAGAACGGAAAACGGCAAAAACGCGAGACGATTAAGCGAGATGATTAGGCGAAACGGGCTGCGCGCGCACGACTTGGCTGCTTTCACAGCTGGCGAAGTGACGACTCGTAAAATGTGCGGAATGGGGAAATCCCGGTCACCTTCCGCTTGAGACCGTTTCAGGGTTTGTCAAACAGAGTTTTTTGGATTGTGATGAGCGTTTTGGCGTTAGCGGGGGAGATGACTGCCGCATAGCCTGTGGCCGGGCTTCGCACGTAGCGGCTGCCGTCGGGGAGGGCTTTTCCCAGGATCAATTTTTTCCCGCTTGTGAATTCATCGGAAAATTGTATGCGCATAACGGGATCGTCGAATCCGTACTCGGCGGCATCGGAGATCACGCAGTCAGCCACCTTGCGGGCGCGGAAGTTTTTCATGAGCTGCGCGAGCCGGGACAATTTTTCTTTCGTTCTACCTTTAAGTTCAAGTCCCTCCCGTGTGCGCCAGGCATTGTCGGCTGGGTTGTGATCCAGCCGCACAGATTGCCCCCCGGCAGTTATCGTTAGTGAACGGAGTTTCTTGACCCGCGCGATTTGTTTCGATGCCAGATCCGAACGCAATTGTTGTACGATATCGTCCGGCAGGATGAAAACCCGTCTCGCCCCCTCAATCTTGCCCCACGTCGCGTAATAACCGCTGGGATATTTCTCATGGAAGGTGCCGACTCGCAGGCCGAATGTCTGCTGGTCTGTGGGCGTGGGGGCGTCGTCGCGATCGTTATCAGGTCGGGCTGAGCGGGGATGTGTTTCCGCCGATTCCGGGACGCTGGTAATGCGCAACTGGAGCGACGGATCATCGAGCCCATATCGATCAACATTCTGTGCGGAAAAGGAAGCATAACCCCGTGTGCGTAGCGGGGACAACGACTCGAGGAGCGAGCTGATGGTGGGATCATCGGCCGGGCCCGAGACGGGATGGATCAGATTCCACCGACTGTCAGCGTCGTCTCGTTCGCACACGAAGTTATTTTTACCGTAAGTGAGCTCGATCCGTCGTATCTGCTCGGGGGAAATGGATGCGACCCGGTGATCCTGCAGCGCGCGTCGGCCGCGCTTCAAAGCTGAAACCCAGTTTTTCGTTGGGACGGTTAGTACAGATGGATATCCCCAGCGCTGGACGTTGGTGTGCCCACGAGCGTTTGACTTACCGAAGGAACACCGTGCAAGTGGTTGATCTGAGGCGTTCTGAATCCTGACGTGCCACTTTGCTTCTCCGGGCAGCTCGGAGGGCGAATCGGACGTTGGATCCCCGAAAGACACCGGGGTCGTGGTGATGCCTTTAAGAACATTACGGATGGTGGGGGTATCGGCGGCGGAATCATGTCCCGGGAGCCGCCACGTATCTTCGTTTCGCTCCAGTGCCAGCGTTGATCCGTCGTGCTGGATGAGAATGCGTTGTGCAGCTCTGGTATCAAAGTTTGCAATGACAGGGGATCGGAAATTGTTACCGCCATTTTGGAAAGCGTCAGTGATTCTTTCACTGATATCAGCGGGCACCCGCATCACGGACTCGCATCCGCTGTGACGTCCCGCCCATACGACCTCCCCGTCGATGGTGGTTCTGGCCAGCGCCAGTTTCTGCCTGGTTCTGGTGCCAGCGAGGATGAGGAGGGCGTCGGGCGTAGCGAACCGGGGCAACCACTTTGCCGCTAATGCGTCCGAGCCGGTAGCGAGAAAATCATCCTTCTTCAAACACCTTGAAGATAGGGAGCTGACAGTGTTTTTGATGGCTTCTTTATCAGCGCTATCAATCACAGGGGACTCCATTACCCAGCGTAATCCCCTCCGTCGGCAGAGAATATTTGGGGCTTTCGCCCGTGAAGGGGATCGCAACTTGAAAGATTTGAGTCTTTGAAAATCCATGGGGGAGATGAGGGACCGGGCGCGAAGATCGACCAATCGGACGTCAAGTGCATCCATCAGTTTGCCCGGCCCCGTGGTGACCGTGTTGGAACCTCCGGTCCGGACATACACCATATCCCCCACGCCCGTCATGTGGCCCACAATGAGGGAGGAGGAACTGGTTGGGGTCGCAAAGGTTATCCGGGAAGGGTTTTTGCTCAACCCGTAGGCATCCGCCTGAGACTCCGATGGACTATGGCCGGTGACGGGCTTTGTTTGCGCCTTTGCGCCGGCGAATGTTTGAAGGAGTCGTCGGATGGTTGCCCCATTCGCCCGCATCCTTCGGGGGTATGTGATCATCCACCGGCCAGCTTGCTGGCCGGAACTTCTTTCGCACACGTATTTAGCGTCCCGGGTGTGGATTGTTACCGACTGAATCCTGTCCGGTTCCAGGTGGGGGAGGAGTTTCTGATTCCTTCGGGCGATTTCGTCCGACGTGGGCTGTCCGGAGAGCAACCAGGCGATGGTTGCGGCAACCAGTACGATACCCAGCAGGAGGATTGTGGATTTGATCCGCATTGTTTAGGACCCCAAAAGAGATATCATTTGCGCAGACACCAGACGCATATGCCGGGGATGATGATGCAGGCGGGAAGCCCGAGCAGGAAAATCCACCGGGCCAGACGAACCTGTTCGTTTGTGAAATGGACGGTGTTGAGTGCCATGCTTTTCGCGGGAATACCGACCATCTGTTCACGGCCTGCCAGCCAGTTGACTGCGTTGAGCAACAAATAGAGGTTGGCCGTGCGTTGTTCGGTGACTTTGTTGACGAAGGACAGAGAACTCCCGAAAACAACCAGGCCCAGCATGGAATCCGGCCCGGAACCACTGGAAGATTCTTTGTCCGTGGAACCAGACAGTGCGGCAGGACGGCAGATCAGGCCGGAGATGATCGGTCCGGGAATGTCTGTGCCGGGATGGAAGCGAGCGGTTTTCAGATCCCCATCCGGGTCGGTTTCGCCCCAGCTCTGCTCCACCGAGGTGAGCAGTCGGTTGGTGCGTAGCTCCGGTCGTGGTTCAGAATCAGTTATAAGCAAAGGAGCGCTCTGGACAAACATGAGGGTGTAGTTCTGCAGGTCAGTGGTGATTGGATGCTGTGCGAATCCGTCCTTTGTGACGGGTAGCCGGGGAAGTGTTGCCCGATGTTTCTGGATTCCGGCCGATGTCAGGGCCAGTTGCTTGCTCCGGACCATCCCGAGAGCTTTTGTCCGTGCCACAACTCCGTAATCTCTGAGCAGCTTGTTCAAGCTGAAGGAGCCGTGGTCCGGGTTGCGCAGGTGAGAATCCGCCATCACGATTGCTCGGCCATTGTCCTGTTGCAGGTAAGACCGAATTGCAGTTATCTGTTCGGTTGGGATGGGAGATCTCGGTCCGGCTATGATCAGCACATCGCAATCATCCGGTACTTCCGGAGTTTTGGTTAGATTCAGTGTTGTGACGGTATAATTGTCCGCTTCAAGTCGGGAAACGAAATTCGACAGGCTGTATTCCCGGGACAGGAGGATGTCTGTTGCGCCCGGTTCCGCAGTTTTACGGTTTTTCTGAGATGGCCCCAAAACCCGTTCACCGTGTCCTGTGAGGAAATATACTTTCTGGCGTTGACCTGTGGTGAGTTTGAGCAGGGCCGAGGTGAAAGCAGCCTCGCCGTTGAACAACAGCTGTCCTCCCTGTTTTTTCGAGGCCCGGACCACCTGCTTGAATGGGATGATCTCGTGCGACTGCTCTGTCTCGAACAGCACGCATCGCGAGGGAAGGTCGTATTTTTCTCCCAATCGATTGACCTCTGCTGCCTCGCTGAGATCCAGTGTTTTGAGGGTGATGTTCGGGCAGCGGGCATTGAACTCATCCAGCATCTGCCGGGATTGCTTGTATCCCCAGTGGATCAGGCGTGCGTGTGGAGCGCTTTTGAGAGCCTGCTGGTCCGGTTCCTGGTAAATAATGGTGATGTTGACCTGTGTGTTCAGGTGACGCAGCATGCGCCGTGTGCGTGAATGCAATGTGTAAAATCGGTGACCCGTCCAGTCCAGTCGGGCATATCGTCTCGTGCTGATGTAACAGACCAGGCCGGTCAGGATGATGGCCAGGGCGCAGGCTATCAGGGTGTTGGCACGTTCGGCCGGTTTGCTTCGAGTGAAAAAGTTAATAATGCTGCGATAATTGGCGGCCGTGCATCCGAGAGCGAGGGCGCCACCGATCAGTTGGAGGTAGAAACCCAGCTGTGACGCATCAACCAGCCCATCAAACGTGGTATCCCGAACAATGATTCCAGCAATGAACAGGAGGGCGCCGACGGCCAATCCCGAGCGTGTGATCAGAGCCCATTTGTTGGTTTTGCGATCGGGCATGGGACTATTTCCCCCTTTTGCATTCAACAACACGGACCGCCAGAAACAGGAACAGGACCGTTGTCGCAATGAAGTAGGTAACCTCCCGCGTGTCGATGATCCCCTTCACGAAACTGCGGAAATGAGGGGCAGGCGCCAGATATCGGATGACCCGGGCGGCGGAGGAAGTATGCCCCCGGATTAAAATCCAGGTCAGGAATACACCGACCAGCGTAACAAACGTGATTATTGCCGCTGCGAGCTGCACTCGGGTCAGGGCCGAAACCATCAGCCCCACAGCAAGGAACTGAGCGGTCAGAAGATATAGCCCAACGAATCCGGTGGCGATGGGCCCGTAGTCGAGTGATCCGGTTGCGGATAGAAAAAGGAATTCCAAAAGGATAGGGATTGTCAGGGATATGCCGAACAAAAGGGCCGCGGCAAATTTGCCGAGGACGACGTCCGTTTCACTGACCGGGGCGGTGAGAAGAGGCTCAATGGTGCCATCACGGTTTTCCTGACTGATCAAACGCATGCTGATGATAGGAGCGCCGACGACCATCAGGGCGCATCCCACCCAGAAGCCGAATCGCATGAGAGCATTTGGATCCACAGCTCCCGTCCCAACCTGTATCGAGAACAGCAGGCCATGGGTCAGCGCAAATCCGGTGAGTATGACATAAGCGATGGGGGAGAGGAAGTACGCTCTCAGCTCTCGCCTGGCAATTACCGGAACATTTATCATGTCGTGACCTTTCGAACGCTATGCGGTTTCAGGCTCTGTTGTGGGGCGCAGGAACCAACCCGTGAGCCAGAGAACAGCGAACGATAGCAGAAGCGCACCGGTGACCACTCCAACGCCGGCCAGTCCCCAGAGCCGATAACTGACTACTGGCCCCAGCGCGGAGACGGATATCAGGGCGACCCCGGCGAGGGTTGCGGCAATGCCGCTGGCTGAATCCAACCGAAACGTCCGGATTGTGCCCGCGAAAAGCACGGTGAAAAATATTGTGAGGGATATCAGAAGCGCGAGGATTGTTAAGACGGGCAGAGCGCGGGACATGATATTCGTGGCGATGTTGGTATGCGCTGGTGACGTAAGCTTCACGGCATAGCAGGAGCCGGCCATTAGACCAAGGAGTAATTCGCCGATCACCACCGGGATCAGGCTTGCGCTCTCGGCATAGCTCAGGATGGTGACGGCTCCCTCCCACCGGTGAAGGCCGAAAAATTGGCCCGCAATATACAACAGCGTGCCCCCTGCAACGAGAAATACGGCGCCGACAAACATGAGTACGGGCAGCATGATTACCAGGAAACCGGTCAGCCGGGAGGGTAATAGATGCAGATTGTAGGTGCTGATCGAAACGGTTTGAGGCGGGGGGGCAGTGAGGCCAAAATAGGCGAGGGCCAGAGGGAAACTGCTGATAATGGCCGCGGACAGTGTGATCCAGAAAAACATAAACGGTTCATACAGTCCCCCTGCAGAGGCCATCCTTTCAGCAAACCGGACGGGATGCAGCATAAGTTCCCCGGCGGTCCGCATGAAGGCCGTGGCAGGGCGATGGGCGCCGAGATTCTCCCAGGGCAGTGGGGTGTTCGGGGAAATCGTATTTCGGCTACTCATGTGTCTGTCCTCCGCCACCAAAAATGATTACTCGACATCCCGAGTGGTGAGTCGATGAAAGACCTGTTCCAGTTTTGGAGGGTGTCTGGTCAGCTCGCGGATGCTCCAACTGTTGCTGGAAGCGGCCTCGAAAACGGCTGATCGAATATCGTCGTCAGTAACGGGTTCGATGGTGCAGCAGCACCAACCATCATCCTCTTCGACGGTGACGTCTCCGACACAGGGAAGATCGAGCAATCCATTGTGCACGGATTGAGGACTGCCCTGGATCTCCGCATAAACCGGAGTGGCTTGTTCGGTAGCAGAAAGGTTCTCCACCGCGTCATCCGCAATGATCTCTCCCCCATCGATAATGAGCGCCCGTTCGCAAATTGCCTCCACCTCCTGCAGGATGTGTGTGGAAAGCAGTATGGTGTGTTTTTGGCCCAGCTGTCGTATCACGTCGCGCGTCTGGAGTATCTGGTTGGGGTCGAGCCCGATAGTTGGTTCATCCAGAATCAGCACGTCAGGGTCACCGAGTAGCGCATCGGCCAGCCCAACCCGCTGGCGATATCCTTTCGACAGAGTGTCAATGATTTGGCGCCCGATGTCCGCGATACCGCACAGCTCCATGCATCGTTTCATGCGATCGGTGCGCGTCCTGCGGGGGAGTCCTTTGAGCTCGGCCCGGAACTGCAGATATTCATCGCATCGCATTTCCGCGTATAACGGATTGTTCTCGGGCATGTAGCCAATGTGTCGACGAACCTGAAGGGGGGACCTGCCTACGTCGTAACCGGCAATCGTGATGGTTCCAGAGGAAGGGGGAAGAAAACTGGTGAGCATCCGCATCGTAGTGCTCTTACCGGCCCCGTTGGGACCGAGCAATCCCACAATCTCGCCGCGCTCGAGGGAAAAAGTTACGTCACTGACAGCCCGGAGGTCGCCATAGTATTTCGTAAGGCCGCTGGCTTCCAGAAGCACAAGTTATTCTCCTCCTGGAGGGAGCTCAAATGGACGTATGGGCTGTGTGTGGATGGTCAGGATGAGGGATCGGAGTCGCTGGAACTGCCAACCGGCTCGGGGGCCTTTTTCGGCTCCTCGCCCTTCAGGATTTGTTCGGTGAGCTCCTCCGCTTTTTCCTCATTTCCGGCCTTCTGATAGGCGACTCGTGCCATTGAGGCTCGGTTTTTTTCTTTGGCGCTTTCGGCAATGTCGATGAGGACATCGCTGTCGGCTTCCTCTTCAAGGACCACCTTTGAGCGCAAATAAAGCGCGGCGTCACCCTGATCGACGGCAAGCTGCGCGATGTTTCGCACCAGGTCGTCGGCCTCACAGCGCGCAAAAAATTCCAGCGCATCATCATACTGTTCCGCTTCCATGTACAGCTTGCCAGTTTCCCGCATCTTTTCGTCGGTAGTGTCGTCACCGAACAAGATATCGCGTTTTTCGCGGAACGTTGGTAAATCTTCGGAAGAAGCCATAGACGATTTATCCCCTTATCAAGTTCCTGATATGACGAATGGGATTATAGAACGTTGTTGTTCAAATCGTCAAGGTGACCGGTCGGGGAAAGAGGGGGGAGTGGGGACTCCAGTTTTCCGATATACCGGTTTCGGATGCCGAAAACGGGAGAGGCAGTAAAAAGGGGAGCATCACATCAACTGCATATCCGGGAAGGGACTTTTTTTGCCGCCGATCATTCCGGGCCTTGAATGCGGTCAGCAGAAAAAGCTCCGGCAATCTGGTGCCCCCGACGCCACAAAATAAAACCCCGCTCCGGAACGCGGAGCGGGGAGGGAAATTCAGGGGATAAACGGATGGGTTTTACTCGCTTTTACCGGCGGCCCATTCAGTGCCGTTGACCAAAAGCTTTTTGAACATGGGGTTCTCACATGAGGGACCGTCATGTCCCAGGGCAAGCCAGTAAACCCGGCCATCCCCCCAGTTTTTGGTCCAGGCCACCGGAACGGTGCCATCCTCCCAGAGGGCTCGGGCGAGGACATTATTGCGCGGGTCATAGTCAGTGACATACATCTCGTCGGTGACGGTGAACTCGACCGGTTCATCATCGCTGAGATTTTCGGTGATCGGATGCTCGGTATCGCTAACCATCACCTGGTATTCTCTGTAATGTGGGTGGGTCACGAAATGCCCTCCGATCATTGCCCTGTATTCCGGGCATTCCTTGAACGAATCGGTGGCTGAATGCACCCCGACGAAACCATTGTCGTCGGCCACCCATTCCAGCAACCCGTTTTTCTGGTCCGTTGTGAGTTCGCCGAGAGTGTAGTAGAGGGCCAGAACATCATAGGATTCCAGTCCATCGGCAAAAATACTCAGGTCGTTTTCAACGTAATCGACATCGAAACGAGAATCTGAGTCCAGGATGTCGCGCATGGCCTGGCCGCAGGCTTCATAGTCGTGAATTTCGCCGCCGGCGACGATGAGAGTTTTGATATCCGACATAATCTGTTTACCTCCATAGAACGCATTAAAAAGAAAGGATCGGAGCGGTTTGCTCCGATCCAGTGGGTTCATCTTCAGGCAGTTCAGGCTTTCTTCCACAGCTCTGAGCCAAAGGCAGCCTGATCGCCAAGGGTTTCTTCGATCCGCAGCAGCTGATTGTACTTGCAGACGCGGTCTGTACGGCATGCAGAACCCGTTTTGATCTGACCGGCACCCGTGGCAACGGCAATATCAGCAATGGTGTTGTCCTCGGTCTCACCGGAACGGTGACTCACCACGGCCGTGTAGTCGTTGTTGTGGGCCATTTCGATGGCGTCGAGGGCTTCGGTGAGAGTCCCGATCTGGTTGACCTTGATCAGGATTGAGTTGGCGATATCGGAGTCGATACCGCGCTGGAGGCGTTCGACGTTGGTCACAAACAGGTCATCGCCCACGAGCTGGACTTTGTCGCCCAGTTCTCTGGTCAGGGCCGCCCAGCCTTCCCAGTCATCCTCTTCCAGACCGTCCTCGATGGAACGGATGGGGAACTCCTCGCAGAGTTCGGCATAAAACTCCACCATGCCTTCGGCGCTTACGGTTTGATCGCCCTCTTTTTCGGCGGCAAGAACGTATTGCCCGTCGGCCTCGATTCCGAGCCCTTTGCAGTCCTGACCGTAAAACTCGCTGGCGGCCGGGTCAAGCGCAAAGTAGATGTCGTCGCCGGGGATATATCCGGCCGTTTCGACCGCGTCCATCATGAGCTGCAGGGCGTCGCGGTTGCTGTCGAGATCCGGCGCAAAACCACCTTCATCGCCCACGGCGGTGCTTTTGTCGGCCTTTTTCAGTACGTCTTTCAGCGCGTGGAAGACTTCTGCGCCCATGCGCAGGCATTCGGAGAACGTTTCGGCGCCAAACGGCATGATCATGAATTCCTGCAGGTCAACGGTGTTGTCAGCATGCTGTCCGCCGTTGAGGATGTTCATCATGGGAACGGGGAGATAGCGGGTATTGCATCCGCCGAGATATTGAAACAGTGGAAGTCCGACGAATTTGGCAGCGGCTTTGGCCGTAGCCATTGAGACGCCGAGAATGGCGTTGGCTCCGAGTCGCCCTTTATTCTCTGTGCCGTCCAGTTCACAGAGGTAGGCATCAAGACCGCGCTGGTCGGTGGCATCCCGGCCAACAACTGCCGGACAGATGACATCGTTGACGTTTTCAACCGCCTGATTGACGCTTTTGCCGCGGTAGCACTCCTCGTCGCCATCACGCAGTTCAACGGCTTCGTGCACGCCGGTTGAGGCGCCGCTGGGGACGGCCGCCCGTCCGATTTGGCCATTGGCTAGCATAACATCGACCTCGACGGTGGGGTTCCCCCGCGAGTCGAGGATCTGTCGGCCCTGTACATCAACTATCTCACTCATATTCGCCTCCTAGACAATAAAATGGAGCTGTAAGGGAAAGGTGCAGCTGGCAAGGGTAAGAGTCTATCAGAAGCCTTCCGTAAGTCAAACGCACCGGTTTTGCAACACCTTTTCGCGAGGTGATCTTTATTCAGGTTTCTGAGGTTTCAGACGCGCATCCCGTGCGTTTCACTTTAACAACCGACGAAGGTGAACGATGAAAGGGGAACGACGAAGGTCCACGCGTCCCGAACCCTTCGTCGAGCTTCTTCGT
>CAZXYF010000019.1:10150-26581 GCA_964644705.1 uncultured candidatus Brocadiaceae bacterium
CCATCGCCTTTGTCGGCCGTTTTCCGTGGCTACGCTCTAACAACCGACGAAGGTGAACGATAAAAGGGGAACGACGAAGGTCCGCGCGTCCCGAACCCTTCGTCGAGCTTCTTCGTCCATCGCCTTTGTCGGCCGTTTTCCGTGGCTACGCTCTAACAACCGACGAAGGTGGACGATAAAGGATAACGACGAAGGTCCACGCGTCCCGAACCCTTCGTCGAGCTTCTTTGTCCACTGCCTTTGTCGGCCACGATCATAGAAAAACCCCCGAACTCTGGAGTCCGGGGGCATTTCCGCGCGAAATATGATGTGGTTGTTATTCGAGTCCCATTTCGCTGAGATTGTTGTAACTGATTTCCAGTGCCTCGAAGGGCGTGAGGTCATAGCAGTTATCCTGTTCCACGAGCGCATACTCCACGCCACTGTCGGCGCAGGCTTCGAGGATGGCGTCCCAGTTGAGGTTCCCCTCGCCAATGGGGGCGAACCGGGTCTCACGGTCCGGCGTGACGGTCATGTCCTTGAAGTGAACCAGAGGTTCACGGCCCGCGCATCGTCGGATCCATTGTGCGGGATCGCCGCCACCGGCCTGAATCCAGTAGGTGTCGATCTCGGCTTTGAGCAGTTTGCCGGGGGCCTGATCATACAGCCGTTCCAGCCACGGTTTTCCGTCGTAGTGGACTAATTCGTGGTTGTGATTGTGGTAGGAGAAGTCCATTCCTTCCTGACGGAGGGATTCGGAGACGGGCCCGAGTTCGTCAATGAACTGCTGGACACCGGTCTCGCAGAAGTATTCCCCCGGGAGGCCACCAATGGCCGGGTGTTCACATCCCAGCGTTTTATGTTCTTCAATTACGTCGTCGAGTTCATTCTTGCATCGATCCCAGCCAATGTGGGTGGCGGCGACGTCCAGATCCAGATCATCGCAGATTTCCGCAACTTCGCCCATATCGACGGGGCCAAATCCGGATACTTGCACGGCCGTGTATCCCATGTCAGCGACGCGACCAAGTGTGGTGCGAATAGAGTCGATGTCCTGGCAATGTTCACGCAGTGTGAATAACTGAGCTCCAACAGTGATATCAGACATTCTGCAGTCTCCTTCAAAACGGATGGATGAAAAGTGACACAAGGCAAGAACATGGCATACGAAGGGGAATGTGTCAAGGCGGGAATGGGGCGTGAAGGAACAATTTCACCTGTGATGCAATCAGGGATGATCACCGAGAATGATTGATTGTGATTTGGACCACGGCTATGTTATCGATTACTATTATGTAAGAAATTGATGGCGGGGGCCACGTTCTCAAGGTGATTATTATGGAGCGAGTGGTGAGCATTAGACACGAATATAGTTACCCACATGTTGCGTTGTTGCTTTCTGCTTATTGTCGCGGTAGCGAAGACGGAGTCCTTGCTAAAGCTGATGGAAGGAGAGGAGGGCTGACTCCGTGAACCATCTCCTGAAGGCCATACTGGATATCAATCATTTGATGGTGCGCGAATGTGACCGGGGGCGGATCTTACAGGAAACGTGTGACTTGCTTGAAGATCACACGGATCATCTGGGCGTGTGGGTGGCAATTCTGGGGGAAGGGAGGCAGGTGAAGGAAATCTATTCCAGCGGGCAGTGTCCTGATGTGTCGGCGCTCCGGGAAGATTGCGAGGAGCGTGGAGGGAGTAAATTCGATTTAGCGATTAAGACGAGTGGTGTCGTCGATCTCGTTGAAAAGGAAGAAGGGACCCGGTCGAATCAAAGAGCGGATTCGGACGGGATCGAGGCGGCAACCGGGAACAGGATTCAGTATGCTTTTGACGTACCTGCGGGGCGCGGGGTTCTAACGGTATGTTTGGAACCGTCTGCCGGGCACGAGGACGATGAACAGGACCTTATAGCCACGGTGGCCGAGGATTTAAGTTTCGTTCTGGGGCATCTTGAACAGGAAAAAATACGCGAGGAAGCGGAAGAGGAACGGAAGGAAGCGCTTGCTGAATCGCGCAGAGCGGAAGAACGATATCGGACTCTGTTCAATAACCTGGGCGATGCAATCTTTATCCATGATTTTCAGGGAGAGATTGTTGAGGTCAATGAAGCCGCGTGTGAACACCTCCGATATGAGCGTCACGAGCTTGTCGGTATGAACGTGACGGACATCGATGTCAACTTTGAACCGGAAGACACGCTGAATATGCGGGTCCACCTCGAGGAGGGGGAGGGCGCGCTCATCCGAAGTGCGCAGCAAACACGGGACGGGCAGGTCATACCCGTGGAAATACACAGCCGGATCATTGACTATGGAGGGGAGACTCTTGTTCTGAGTATAGCTCGGGATGTAACTGCCCGCCAGAAGGCCAATAAACAGCGAAATAGGCTGCTGGAAGCGGTGCGCGCCGCCCAGGAGGCGATTATTGTAACGTCGGAAAATGGGCGCATTATATTCTCGAACCAGGCCGTAGAAGATCTGTTCGGAGGCGACGAGGATGAATTGCAGGGGGAGCCCGTATGGCGTCTTCTGGCCTCTGATGATCCCCAGACGAAGATTGAGGATATACGCGGGACGTTGAGCCGGGGAGAGGGATGGGAGGGTGAATTGCAGGCGCAGACCGTGGACGGTGTCGAATTCGTCTGCTATGCAACTGTAACCGCCGTGCGGGGGAGTGATGGCCAGATCATCAACTATATTGCGACGGCTAACGATATCACCGAGCAGAAGGAAACGGAGGCGGAACTCCGGGAGACGGTGGAGGAACTGCGAAAAACGGAGAGACAGGTCATTGATCAGGAACGACAGCGCGCCCTCAGCCAGATGGCCAGTGGGATCGCCCATGATTTCAATAATGCCCTCTCAACTATCCGGGGTTTTACTGAACTGCTACTGGAGGACGCTGAAAAACGGGATGATGATGAGGTTCTGAGTAAATATTTAAGTGTGATTGACAGCGCTGCGAATAACGCAGCTGATACGGTTCGCCGAATGAGAAAGTTTTACCGGCCAGCAGAAGAGGCTGAACTCCGCCCCCTGGATATCAACAATATCGTTGAAGAAGCAATTTCGCTCACTCGGCCGAAATGGGAGCAGGAAGCGCAGGCCAGCGGCAAAACCATAAACATAGAGCGGGACCTGGAGGAGGTGCCACTCGTTGATGGGAATGAGGCCGAACTGCATGAGATGCTGGCCAATATCATATTTAACGCCGTGGATGCCATTGAGAAAGAGGGAACCATCTCTATCCGCACGTACTGCGAGGATGGGGATGTTGTGATGGACGTAGGCGATGATGGGCGCGGGATGGAAACATACACCCGGCGGCACTGTGCTGATCCATTTTACACGACAAAAGGCGAGGAAGGGACGGGGTTGGGATTGGCCGTAACCGCGGGGATTATCCGGCGCCATGACGGGCAAATGGAAATTGAGAGCGAGAAGGGCAGCGGGTCAACCGTCAGTGTTATTTTGCCCGCCGAGCAGGAGTCAGATTATTCTTCGTCGTCGGAACAATCCGACGAGTCGTATAAAAACGGAGAGAATTTAAAGGTTCTCGTTGCCGAGGACGATGTGGCTCAGCAGGAGTTGATCGCGGATATGCTCGACGTGATGGGGCATACCTGCGATATCGAAGAGGACGGGGAAAGTGCCATGGAGGAATTTGAACGCGGGGCCTACGACGTGGTCCTTACTGATCGTGCGATGCCAAAAATGCGGGGGGATGAGGTGGCCCGCCGGGTTCGTCAGCGCAGAAAGGATATCCCGATCATTATGGTCACCGGTTTTGGAGACATGATGGATGCTGCGGCTGAACACCCCGATGATGTTGATCTGGTCGTCTCAAAACCGCTCAGTTTGAAAAAACTGAGCTCGGCCATCGAAGATGCTCAGCAGGCTCATAGCCAGTGACAGAGCTCGTCATTCGTAAATATTCAGTGAACCACGTGCGTTTGGTGATGCCCTATTTGCCGGGCTTGTCCCGGTAGGGGCGTACCTGTGCACTAAAGCGGGCGTAGTATGCGAAACGAGAGGGCCTTCTGGCAGGGCGCTGGAGCCTTCGCCGAGCTTCTTGGTCCATCGCCTTTGTCCGTTCTCACGGCTGACGCACTGACGACTCGTGAAATGTCCGGGTATCAGGAAGAGAACACCTGGATTCGGGCGAGACTGGATTCGCTGGGATGGGGTGTCAGCCTGTTTGTTTCACTTGCAGGAAAAACGGCTATGATACAATATATAGATTAGTGGATGTACGGTGTGGACGTGATTGGCGGATTTTGTGAGCGCTGATTACCGCTGAGTCTTGCGCGTATGTTGTTTCTTCAGGTGCAGGAGGCACTCACACGTTTTTGCTGCTCGTAAAGGAAATTGAATGAGTGGAAAAGAACACACTGAGTTTGATGCCAAAGTTCTCGTGGTGGATGATGACCCGGGAACCCGGGAATTGTTAGAAACGTGGATAGATGAGTGCGGTTGGGAGCCGCATGTGGCGGAAGATGGATTTGAGGCTCTGGCGAAAGCCAAACTGGACTACGACATCGTGTTGTTGGATGTTAATCTGCCGGGCATGGATGGGTATGAGATTGCAAAACGATTTAAGGAGGACTATCCGGATACGCCCATCATTATGGTCACCGGCCAGGACAGCCGCGAGGATCGATTGCGGGCTGTGGAGGCCGGGGCGGAAGATTTTATTGGAAAACCGGTGGATATGACGGAATTACGGGTCCGAATTCGTTCACAACTTGAAAAAAAGCAAGCCTTTGACCAGTTGAAAGAACACGAGGCGGAGCTTGAGGACAAAGTTGAGGAACGGACGTCGGCGCTGCGGGACACTCTGGAAGAGCTGGCGGAGTCGAAACGGGCCATTCAGGACGCATACGTTGAAGCCATCAATCGGCTGGCCCGGGCCGCGGAATTCAAGGATGCTGGCACGGGCTCTCATATCGAGCGAGTGGGGGGATGCGTTCAGGTCCTGGCTCAGAATGTTGGCTTACCGCCGGGAAAGGTCGAGGTATTGCAATATGCCAGTCGAATGCATGATGTGGGGAAAGTGGGCATTCCGGATGCAATCCTTTTGAAACCGGATGAACTGCAGGGGGACGAATGGGAAAAGATGAAGACGCATACGACGCTTGGACGTCGCATTTTGAGCGGTTCCTCGTCGGAAATTCTGCAGGCAGGAGAGGTCGTTGCCGAATTCCATCATGAGCGATGGGACGGAACGGGATATCCCCGGGGCATGGAGGGGGAAAGCATCCCGATTGAAGGCCGTATCTGTGCTCTGGCGGATGTTTTCGATGCGCTCGTGAGCGACCGTCCGTATCGAGAAGCTTATTCGATCGATAAGGCGTTGCACATAATGAAAAAGGGTAGAGGTAGCCATTTTGATCCTGAGCTGTTCGATCTGTTTGAGTCCCATCTCGAGGAGATTATTGAGGCGGGAAATGTCGAGTCCGACTGAGGGCATCTGGGTGATTTGCCTGTCCGGGGAGGCGGCAAGAGGATATGCATAAACTATTCGATCGGAAAACATTGGCTGAATTGTGTACCCGAAAGATCCATCCGGCTTTTGCCGCCGGTGTTATCTTTGCGGGGGGCCTGCTGGCTGCGCTGGTTTACGGGATCATTGATCAGTGGGAGGCGAAAGCAAAACGTGCGGAATTTCATCGGCGTGCCGGGGTTTACGTTGAGACGGTAGAACGCAAACTCCAGCGGCAGGTGACGAGCGCCAGAATGGTGGCCGCTTTATTTCGCGCATCAGAATCGATGGGTCGGGCACAATTTCATAGTTATGTCCGGCCGGTGGCCAGAAAATACGATGATGTAAAAGCGTTTGAGTGGATTACCCCGGCGGATGAACGTCGGGACACGGAGCAGGGGCGGGAGGATGTGCCGGAAGCCGAGAAAAGGGAGAAAGGCGCGGGCAGCCCTCTCGGGAACGCTGTAATTAAGTACCGGTATCCGGGCGGGGCGGATGCGGAAACGGAAGAGGGGTTGAGTGAGGCCTTACAAACTGTTTTGAAGGATACGATTCGTGGGGGGGAACCACAGGGAGTGGAGTCCTCGCCTACCTTTTACGTACAGACGGAGAGGTCAGAATATTGCCTTATTGTTCCGGTAAATCGTGGAGAGGAAGGCCCACCCGAGGCCACAACAGTTTCCGATAGTTCGGCGCGGGGATGGGTGAGAATGGTCTGCGATCTGACGTCAACATTTGAATTCGGCCCGGAAGGAAGTATGCCTCCGGCTTTGAGTGTCAGTGTTTTCGATGTTACGCCGGACGGCGAGGATGAACCTGTATACACTGCTGGCAAGGGGCAGCGCGTTGACTCCGATATGGGGCGTCAAAAGAGGCGGTTGAGTCAACGGTATGGTCTATCCATCGGGGGGCATAAGTGGTCCATGATACTCGAACCCACCGCAGCATTTAACCGGGCGGCATCCACATGGCAACCCATAATAGTGGCGGGGCAGGTTTTGGGCTTTGCAGTATTGGCGTCGTTATACCTGTGGGTGGTTGCTCGCAAGGAACGTGAATCGGATCAACTGGCGCACGAACGCGCAACTGTGATCGAAAAACTGAAAGAAACGCAGGACCAACTCCGGGAAGCTCTGACGGACCTCCGGCGGACTGAACGTGTTCTGGCCGATCAGGAACGCCAGAAAGCCTTGAGCTGTGTGGCAAAAGGGATTGCTCATGATTTCAATAATGCACTGTCGCCGGTTCGTGGTTACGCTGATCTGCTGATGCAGGATGAGGAAAAGCTTACCGATGTTGACACCGTGAAAAAATACATTCGTAAAATCAAGGAGGCCGCGGAGGTCGCAGCGGATACCGTCAGCACGATGAGTAAGTTTTATCAGGGGGAGAACGTAGAGGAGCACCGTCCCCTCGACGTGAACGAATTGGCGGAAAAATCAATTGAATCCACCCGCTCATCAGTCGCGAATGAGTCCGGTGGGACAAAAAAGGATATTGAGTGGGACACCGATCTGGAGAAAACCGGGGCCGTGATTTACGGACGAGAAGAAGAAGTATGCGAAGTGCTGACCAATATTTTAGAAAATTCCGTTGAAGCGATTGAAAAAGAAGGAATCATCCGGGTGCGGACCGGTTCGGAGGAAAATCGGATGGTCATTCAGATAACAGATGATGGTGTAGGAATGGGCGAGGAAACTTTGCGTTCCTGCACGGATCCGTTCTACACAACCAACGGGCCGGACAAACGGGGGCTCGGATTGTCGATAAGCGAGGGCATCGTGGCGCGTCACGGCGGTAATATCAGTATCAATAGTGAACCGGGTGTCGGGACGAGAGTGAGGATTGAATGGCCGACGGCCGCGACAGGGGAGGCTGGAGGGACCGGGACAGCACCGGTGTCCCTCCCCGAAGGTCTCCGGTTCCTGGTGATCGAGAACGGACAGTTGGAGCGAGCGCTACTTTATGATCTGTTGCGCAGCATTGGTTATATGGTTAAGACCGTCTCCACGGCGTATGATGGGGTGCGGGAACACAGGGAGCAGGAATACGACGTTGTTATGGTGGATGAAGAACTAAAGAATCTGAATCTGGAAGAATGCGTGGAGAAACTAAACTCTCATGAATCGCCTTCTCACATAATCGTTGTGAGCGGTCGTGTGTTTGAAGAGAGGGAACGCTGGGAATCCACCGACGCGGTCGATGGGATTCTGGGGAAACCTATTCAACTGGAGAAACTTGAAACGGTTATCAGTGAGGCAATCAGTGAGGATTAACGAACCATGCGAGGTGCCCCCTTTGGATGTCTGGCGCTGGCCACTTTTCTTTCTGTCGTAATCATTTTCCCCTTACTCCTGGCGGATGTGATGATGTCCGCCATGCATAAACTGGGCTTAACACCGGGTTTGTCGCTGCTGGCAGTGATGAGCATTTTTTTCGGTGGCATGATCAACATCCCGGTGAAGAAGATCCCGCGAAGTCATGACATGCAGTACAATCCCGTGGATATGTTCGGTTTCCAGCGCGTTTTCCCGGGGTTTGTTCGCCAGCGCCAGTATACCGTCATCGCTCTCAACGTTGGTGGATGCCTGGTGCCCTGCGCGATTGGCCTGTGGCAGATAGCGCGCATGGCTGGCCAGGGGGTACCCGCGCTTATTGCCGCCGCTATTGCCATCTCAATCAACGTCGCTGTGTGTTACTGGACGTCCCGACCCGTTAAAAACGTGGGCATCGCCATGCAGCCGTTTCTGCCTGCGGTCGTGGCTGCTCTGTGTGCGATCGTGCTGTTGCCTGAATTCGCCCCGCCGGTCGCATTTGTGGCCGGCGTCGCCGGGCCGCTCATCGGGGCGGATATGTTCCACCTGAAGGAAATCAGTAAGATAAACACTGGCATGGCCAGCATTGGTGGAGCGGGCACGTTTGACGGTATTGTGCTTTCCGGACTGGTGGCTACACTGCTGGCATGAAGGATGGCAGAATACTCAATGTAACCAACACCAAGATCGGCGAAGTATGAGTGGGGAGACCGATGCGGGGGAAGTTTGATCCACCCCTCCGATTGTTGCCAGGAAAGTGGAAGTTTTGCACCCACCAATATCCGATTTTGTGTTACGGAATCTTTGGATGATGAGAAATTTTCTGACCGCCGACCCATCTTTCACCAAGAAAATGTAAGAAGACTTATGCAGGCCCGCTTAGAAGTTGTCCGAACCTGACCTACATGTTAGAGTACCTATTCACTGTCGATGGAGCAAATCCGGCCGATCAACTTATAATGCCCCGATGGCGAGAATGTTCTGAAATTAGTTCTTGTTATGGGAATTTGTTACTGTAATCAGCTAATTCACTCGTGAGGAGATGTGAGATGCCAGAAGAGGTCCTGCAGAAAAGTTATGTGCTGACGGTCGCGGAATCAAAAAGATTGATCGCACGGGGGGTTGCCCGGTGGCAGGTGCTCAACGACGCCCTTCAGGATGGTATCGTGGCAATTGCGAAAGGTACGACGAACGGTTACGTCGCCGAGGAGATAACGGGAGAATCGATCAACAAACACCATTACTGCACGGGCACTACTTCACCTCCGGGACGGGAGGCTGAGGTTGAAGTGGCGAACAAACTTGATGACGTAGTACTGCGCGAAGGTCGATTATGGGATGGTGTTTCGGCCACTGAAGCCGTTGAGGAAATGGGAGCCGGCGACGTATTTATCAAAGGTGCTAACGCCCTGAATTACGATCGTGGTCAGGCGGGAATCCTTATCGGGCACCCGACCGGTGGAACCATCGGGGCAGCGATTGGCACTATCATTGCGCGTCGAGCCAGATTGCTGATCCCGGTGGGGCTGGAGAAAAGTATTCCCGGTGATTTGTATGAAACGGGCAACAATATGAACTGGCCCGCTGAAAACGGGAGCGGCCCTGCACTCTGGCCGGTGGATGGTGAAGTGTTTACCGAGCTGGAAGCACTGCAGATACTGGCCGGTGTGGAAGCACGGCCCATCGCTGCCGGTGGGATCCTCGGTGCCGAGGGTTCCGTCCGCATTTCGGTGTGGGGCAGCGAAGCCGAAGTGGATGGTGCCGAGCGGATCATTAGCGATGTTCGGGGCGAACCATCATTTGAGTCCTGCTAGCCGCTCAGAATCTGTCGATGAACGTTTCGTGCGTCGCACCGGCTTGTGTTTGGTTTCATGGCTGGTGCGACGCATTTTCAATTTGGATAATGCTAATCCGGATTTTCCCCGATTTTCATTTGGAATGCTTCTGGTGATACAGGATAATACTCCGTTTCGCGGCTGGACCTTGTTGTTGGCCTGGTGTCTGATACCGAATGATTCCCTGGGATGTAGAATATGAGCAATACAAATGTCAAGAACGACGAGCTTCCCCCTGTGATCCGACAGTTTCTGGTCGAGGAAGAGCCTCACTATGTGCCGGTGGAGGATGAGAAAGAGTTTTTCCGAAGTGCCTTCCGGCAGCAGCTGCCGCTGCTGATGAAGGGGCCGACGGGGTGCGGGAAGACGCGTTTCGTGGAACGGATGGCGTGGGAGCTGGAACTGCCGCTGATCACAGTTTCGTGCCACGAGGATCTCTCGGCCGCTGATCTCGTGGGACGGTATCTTTTCAAGGATAACGAGACCGTCTGGGAGGACGGTCCCCTGACCCTCGCGGTGCGCTACGGGGGAATATGTTATCTGGACGAAGTGGTGGAGGCGCGGAACGATACGTCGGTGATCATTCATTCACTGACCGACCATCGTCGCCTGCTGTATATCGACAAGACTCAGGAAGTGGTGCGGGCGCATCCGGATTTTATGATGGTTATGTCGTATAATCCCGGTTACCAGAACGTGCGCAAGGATCTGAAAGAAAGCACAAAACAGCGTTTTACAGCTCTGAGTTTTGACTATCCTCCCGAGGAACTGGAGGCGCAGATCGTGGCTGAAGAAGCCGGTATCGAGATTGAGACTGCACGAACACTGGCGAAAGTGGGGCAAAAGGTTCGCAATCTCAAAGGATACGGACTCACGGAAGGCGCCAGCACCCGCCTGCTGGTTTATGCGGGGATGTTGATGGCCAGCGGACTCAATCCCCGAGCGGCCTGTCGGGGGGCTATCTCCGACGTGGTGACCGATGATGAGGAAATTATGGCATCGGTGGAGGATATTCTGGATCTGTTTTATCCGGAAGAGTAGTGTCTATGAAGACGTCTAACCAGCCAGACGATTCCAAAACCCGGGCCGACCGTCTGATGGATGAGATGGGTTTTGATCTTCGGGAGGTGACCTGGGGATATCAGGAGATTTTTCGCGAGGTCATCGGAGAGTTGTGTTCGGGCGGTTTGCTGGGGGAGGAGAGCAAGGAGGTAACTCGCTCCTTTTTCGATATGCTGCGGAGGAGCGATAAGTCGGGTTTCGATATGGTGTTGAAAAGTTACCTCGACGCTCTGCGCGGTCAACACCGTTGGATTATGCGTCTGCCGCGCCTGTTCGACCGCTGGACCCAGGTGGGGTTGGAATTGGCCGAGGAAAGGTATTATCTGGGGGCACGCTTTTTTGAATACTGCGGTGAGGGAGAGCTGGGTGAGTCGCCCGAAGAACTGGAGTTCGTGCTGGATCTGATCGCCCAACTCCAGACGGAGGAGGCGGATTTAATTCCGGCTCTCATGGAGGGATGCACTTACCTGCGAGAAAATCTTCATCGTGAGGGCATACGGGAATACATCGGGCATGCGCTCACCCTGTACGACCGAAATCCTGATAGCGCCAGGAAGTTTCTGGCGGGGGAACTGGAAACCTCGCAGGTCTATGTGGATCGTCTGAGTCGGCAGGCCAATCTGGATGAGCGGAAAGAAGCACTGGAGCGACTTACCCAAGCCCTGTGCGGATACGAAGTGCCGGTGGATGATCTGGGTAGTTTGGATTCGGATGATCTGCAGGAAAGAGGCAGCCAGTTTATCTGTTGCGCCGCTGGAATGTATTTGCCGGCCAGCATCAGTGTGTTCTCCAGCAGTCGCAGGAACAGGCACGCGTACAGGACCCTCGTTACGCTGGGATGTGCCACGCTAACGGCTGGAGGATTCGCTACAGTTCACGGGCAGGAAGAGATCAGCACGTGTCGGGATGTGGTGGCGGGGCAGATGGACAATATGGTATCGTGTGCGTTGTTTTATATTGCAGAAACCCATCGAATCATCCAATATGCGCGGCGCATTTTCCCGGGAATCAATTCGATGCTGGATCGTTTCATCGGCAATGAGTTCAGTGAAAATCCACCGCGGAGTGGGACTGATCGGATTCTGGCGGCTTCGTTGGGTTACGATACGGATTTGGCGGATGATCAGACGGATATTGTCGGATGGTTGTCTGAAATCGCGGAGAAGAGTGAAGGGTTTGCAAAGACGCGGGAGTTGATTCGTGAGTGGAGGGGGCGATTTTCACCGGAGGTTGTCGAACAGTGTGCATACAGCGCTCCCCGCGCGTTGAGTTTCTTCCCGGATCCCCTGTTTCCGCTCAATATCTCCGAAGCGCCGCCGGAGAAGATGAAGGCGGATATGCATGATGTTCGGGAGGTGGAAAAGGAGGAGGAGCGAGCGGAGGAACAGGCTGACGAGGAGGAAACAGCAGAAGAGGCGGAAGAAGATGGTGAAGGTAGCGCGGAAGAAGCCGAGGGAGAACAGGGACAATCGGGAGGGGTGGGATACTGGTATGATGAATGGAATCAGGGGGTGAACGATTATCAGCGTGACTGGTGCCGGGTCGTCGAAAAGGAACCGCGAGAAGGGCGTGCCACTACTGAATTATCCGATTCAGCGCTGAAGTATGCACGTAAGGTGCAGGAAGTTTTTGAACGTCTGAAACCCGAAGAAGTCAAGATGGAGAAACGGTTGCTGGAAGGTGATGCGATTCACATCGATCACCTCATCGAGTATCTGTCGGAAGGGGAAGAACGACAGGGGGCCGATATGCGATTCTACAATAAACCACTTATCAACCGGCGGGACCTGGCCATATCTGTCCTGCTGGATGTGAGCGGCAGCACGGGGGAAGAGGCTGAAGCGGCCGAAGGCGGGAAGCCGTATCAGGCTGTAACGGAGTTCGGAGGAGACGCCGAAGACCGGTCGGTGTTGCAGGTGGAAAAGGAGGCGGCGTATGTGATGGGAACCGGTCTGGATAAGCTGGGAGACACCTTTGCGATGTATGGGTTCACCGGGAACGGGCGGGAAAATTGTTTATTCTATCGGTTCAAGGAGTTTGATGAAGATTGGGATGACGACACGGTACAGAGCCTGCTCAGCGCTGCGCCCGGTTCCGCCACCCGTATAGGCGCAGCTCTTCGCCATACGGGTTGGAAGCTGTCCCAGCGGCCGGAAAAAACACGTCTTTTGTTGCTTATTACCGATGGGAAACCGTGCGACCAGGGATATGACACTGAATCGCAGTATGCACAGCATGATATCCGGAAAGCCTGCCAGGAGAACCGTCGGCAGGACATTCATACCTTCTGCGTATCGACCTCTGAGAATACGCCAGCGGATATGGAACTGATGTTTCCCGGGGGGCGGTACATCATTCTGGAGGACATACGGAAATTACCCCGTGTATTGTCCCGGCTCTATCTCCGACTGACACGCTGAGGCGCTTCAACTCGAGCCCAGAAATCTCGCACTGTCCCCTTGAATCATTGGTGATGTGCTGGTGGGCGGCACACCTGGAGGAAGTATGTGACCGGCTGGTCCTTTGCATGCTTGAAAAAGTATGATCGGTCAATCAAAATTATCCCCGCCACAGAGGCAGAGTATTGACCGCGAGCAAGATGCGTGTTTTACTGGATGCTTGCTGCTTCCTGGCGTGCGGGAAGAAACGAGTAAAACTCCGGACTGATTAAGTTATTACGGTGAATGGCGATGGGAAAAACGAACATTCTGTTTTGTCTGGCTGACGACGCCGGAATGCACATGGGAGCGTATGGATGCGATTGGGTCAAGACCCCGGGTTTTGATCGGGTTGCACGGGAAGGTGTTCTGTTCAATCGCGCGTTCACACCAAACGCTAAATGTGCTCCGTCGCGCGCATGCATTCTGACCGGACGCAATTCCTGGCAGCTGGAGGAGGGTGCCAATCATCAAACTTATTTCCCGGGAAAGTTCAAGACCTGTTTCGAGGTACTCCGTGATAACGGGTACTTTGTCGGTTACACCGCAAAAGGCTGGGCTCCGGGAGACCCCGGAACGGTGGATGGTGAACCACGGGAGCTGACCGGCAAGCAGTATTCGGACAAAAGACACGATTCACTTCCGAAGATGAACGACAATGATTATGCGGCGAACTTCCAGGCGTTTCTGGATGATCGACCCGACGATGAGCCGTTCTGTTTCTGGTTTGGATGCACGGAACCTCACCGGGGATACGAATACCGTTCGGGCATAGAACGTGGAGGTAAGGATCCCTCGGATATTGATGAAGTTTATGATATCTGGCCGGATAACGAGGTCGTGCGCACCGATCTTCTGGATTATGGTTTCCAGATCGAGCATTTTGACCGCCACCTGTCGCGTATGCTGGATGAGCTGGAGCAACGCGGCGAACTGGACAACACCCTGGTGATTGTAACTTCGGATAATGGAATGCCGTTCCCGCGGGCTAAAGGACAGGAATACTACTATTCAAATCATCTGCCGGCGGCCATGATGTGGCGTGACGGACTGGAAAATCCCGGCCGAACGGTGGATGACTTCGTGAGTTTCATCGACTTCGCTCCCACATTTCTGGAGGCGGCCGGCCTGTCAGAAGAAGACACCGCGATGAAATCAATCACCGGACGTAGCCTGATGGATATCGCGCAGAGTGAAGGGGACGGGCAGATCAATCCCGACCGCGACCACGTATTGATCGGCAAGGAACGACATGATCTCGGCAGGCCGGGCGACGTTGGATACCCGATTCGAGGCATCATCAAGGGGAATTACCTGTATCTCATCAATTTTGAGACCGATCGCTGGCCCGGGGGGAATCCGGAGACGGGATACATGAACTGTGACGGCAGCCCGACCAAAACGCAGATCCTGAAGGCCCGTGAAAATCCGGAGACACGCCATTTCTGGGAATGGTCGTTCGGGAAACGTCCGGAGGAAGAACTGTATTGTATCGCGGATGACCCGGCGTGCCTGGACAACCTGGCTGAATCGGAGGCCCACGATGAGCGTAAACGGAAGCTGCGCGAACAACTCATCAGTGAACTCAATCAGCAGGGCGACCCGCGTATCGAAGGTAACGGTGAAGTCTTCGACAATTATCCCTCGGCCAATGATCGGCTTCGGGGCTTTTATTCCAAGTATATGGACGGAGAAATTGGTTGTGCCGGATGGATCAATGAATCCGACATCGAAGAAATTGACTGACTGAGAAACTGCACTCCGCATTCCGGGACCGATCAGTGTCCTGGTTGAGGCGGATCCCTCCCGTTGCGGCATTTCTGTTCGGGATGTTATGAAATAAGGAGAAAGAAACAACGATGGCGAAAAACGGTCAGAACAAACCAAACGTCGTTTTCATACTGGTCGATGATCTTGGGTGGTCTGATCTCGGCTGTCAGGGTAGTAAATATTATGAAACGCCACATATCGATCAACTGGCTGCGGAGGGAATGCGCTTCACCAACGCCTACGCGGCCTGCACGGTTTGCAGCCCCACGCGCGCCAGCATTATGACCGGCAAGTATCCCGCACGCCTGAACTTGACCGACTGGATTTCCGGGCACGATCACCCGTGGGCGAAATTCCAGGTCCCGGATTGGACGCAGTATCTGTCGCATGATGAAACCAGCCTGGCCAGTGCGTTCAGAGAAGCCGGTTACAACACGTATTTTACCGGCAAATGGCATCTTGGAGGGCCGGAATATTATCCCGAGAAGCATGGATTTGACGTGAATATCGGTGGATGTGAACGGGGCCTTCCTCCCACGTATTTCAGTCCATACGGTATTGAAACCCTGGAGGAGGGGCCGGAAGGGGAGTACCTGACGGATCGACTCACCGAGGAGGCACTGCGCCTGATGGAGCAGAGCCAGGATGAACCGTTTTTTATGTATCTGTCCCACTACGCCGTCCACACTCCGATTGAAGCGAAGGAAGAGGACATTGAGAAATACGAGGGCAAGGAGAAACATGGCCAGCTGAACGAAGTTTACGCCGCCATGGTGGACAGCACCGACCAGTCGGTCGGGCGGATCATGGATAAGCTGGAGGAACTGGGCATCGCTGACGATACCATTGTCGTGTTTTTCTCCGATAACGGCGGTTACACGCCCGTGACCAACAATGCCCCGCTCCGTCACGGTAAGGGATCGGCATATGAAGGGGGGCATCGCGTGCCAATGATAGTGCGGTGGCCCGATCAAATACAGGCGGGTTCTGTGGACGAAACGCCTGTGATCAGCATGGATTTCTATCCGACCCTCCTGGATGCTTGCGGCATATCGCTCAGGCCCGATCAGCACTGTGATGGTGAGAATCTGGTGCCTCTATTGAGAGGCGATGAAGCTCCATCGCGCGAAGCCCTCTACTGGCACTATCCCCACTATCATTTTTCGACCCCGTATGCCGCGGTGCGCGCGGGCGATTACAAACTGATCGAGTATTTCGAGGGGCGACGCGCGGAGCTTTATAATCTCGATGATGATCTGAGCGAGGAAAATGACCTCGCCGAAGGACAGCCGGAGAAAGTCAGGGAACTGCGAGCAAAACTGCACAGCTGGCAGGAATCGGTCGATGCGCAGATGCCGATCGAGAATCCGCGGTTCGAGCCGGATAAACGATATAAACGCCCCGGGGCCCCGGAGCTGGTTGAATGCGGGCGAGAAGATGACTGAGCGGATTATACCTGAGGTTTATAACACCCGCGGAATTCGTTCTCTGGAGGGCCTGTCCAAAATACCGTTCCGAGAAACATGAATCTTTGTCTTTATCATCGTC
>CAZXYF010000020.1:0-26311 GCA_964644705.1 uncultured candidatus Brocadiaceae bacterium
AAGTCACCGGAGAACCCGTTTGAAAACGCATTTTTGAACGTTTTGGACAGCACTGGTTCTCTGGAGGGTGTCCTGGGCAAGATGCAAGGATGCAGAGACTCAGTGTGGACTTTTGTATCTCTGAATCAGTGTATCCGAGCACCACAGCGTGATAACAGGATTCATAAAAGCTGACCTGAAGCATCAGGATACTTATGAAGGTCCGCTCAGGTGGCAGCGGTGGTTGGCCGCTAATTCGGTTTGTTTTTGTGGTTGGTTAGGATCGGTCGAAGTGCGGGCTACGGGAGGTCACGATGGAACAACCTGCTGCCATTATTGTGGACATTGACGGGACGCTGATTTCCGGCGGGGGGAAATTATCCTCAGAAAACATCCAGGCACTCGACCAGTGTCGGCGGCAAGATATCCTGGTTTACGCGGCAACGGCTCGTCCCCGGCATCTGGTGTTCCGGCCAGATGAGGCTCCGGCCGAAGCCAGTATCCTCTCCAAAACCGGCGCATTTTACAGCGGCGCACTGGCTGTGGATTCTCCGATCGGATACCAGCAGGCCTGGACCCTGTCATGCGACGCTGTGCGCGCCTTGAGCGGATTCATCCGGAATGCCGGAGAACCTGAGTTGCAGGTTGTGGCGCAAATGACCGACGGCACCCACGCGTTCCGCCTGCCGGTTGAAGATTCCGCACTTGAGGGGTGGGGTATCAGTGCCGGCGAGGTGATCGATTACGAAGCGGTTGAGGCATCAAAGTGCCTGAGAATGACCATTTTCTACGTTGAGCCGGGTCGTGCGCTCACCCATCTGGAAGAGGGCATACGGCAGGTTGTGGCTCCGGACGCTCGAATTCGCACCTCGGACAGCGACGTCTGGTTGGAGGTGCTGACCACGGAAGCGCGAAAAGAAGTGGCGATGCTGGACCTCCTTGAGCAGCGGAGCATTCCGCCGGAGAATACTCTGGTTTTTGGCAATGATCGATCGGATGCGGGTATGTTCACCGTGCTCGGGGAATCGGTGGCGATGGAGGATGCGTGTCAGGAATTGAAAGACAGGGCCACCTGGGTCGCGGAGTTTTCCGGGAGGGATGGGGTGGCACGAATTCTGAACCAATTGAACATCATTTGAGGGCCTGCCGAAGACCTTCGCCTGGCCAGGTGGCTGTGAAACTCCATCAGACGGCCCATGCCTCTTGGAGAGCTCACATTGGTGAAAGTTGACGGTGGTCCCGTGCGAAAAAAGTTGCGGGCTGGTGTGGGGGGGGCGAGCACGTGTCGTACATTTTTGGCCAGTGGGTCAGTCTGGTAATATATCTATACAGATGTCTTCGAACGTGACAAGTATCATCAGAAATTATACTGCTCATCAGGCATACAGCCGCATCGTCGGGGAAATATGGTGTCTTGCCTCACGGTAAAAGTTGTTACCGGGGGAGGTGACTGGTGTTGATGGAAAAACGGCACAGAGACAGTCGTGCCGTGTGGTGGTCGGCGAATTGTGTAGGAACAATGCCTTTTTTGACAATTTTGGGTGATGCTGTTGGAGTGTAGGTGCCGCAACCTGAGTCCCAAGGATGATCCGATGGTAACGGAAGTGAAACAAAAATTGCGTGAGCGAATACGAACGGGGGACATGGCGCATGGTGATTTGATCCCTCCGATTGACACGTTGGGCGAACGCTATGACAAGCCAGAGGGAGTTGTGCGGAAAGCTATCCGTGAACTGACGGAAGAAGGGGTGATTGAGAGAAAATCGGGGTGTTTTGTCGTGGCGGAACACGGATCGCACAACATTGACACAGACCTGGGTCGGCATGCACTGAGTTTTCCGGCTATGTTCTACCCCTCGGTATGTCGCCGGTTGCGAGAGAAGGCAAAAGAAGATGGGCGACATCTTACCATTTACCGGGTGAAAGAATATAACCATCATCCGAAGCTGGAACGGGAGCTGCTTCTGAAATTGCGTCGACGCGACTACAACGGGGTTGCGCTCGTTCCTTCTCCGATTCCACCCCGAAACATCGATCTGTTTCATGAGATGCGTTCAAACGGCATCAAGGTGGCATTGTTGGGAGCTCCGTCCGACGATGTCTCGGATCAGGTTGCATTTTTGCCCAATGATCGGGTCGGTGGCTATCTTTTGGTTCAGGAACTCAGCCAGAGGGACTTTTCCGAATTTGTGTTTGTGGGGCGACGCCCCTGGGATGTGCAGAAAGAGTGGATACTTGAAGGAGCGCGGCTGGCCGCCGATAAGCACGAAGTATCCGTGCGTGAAGTCAATAAAGATCTCGTGGATGGGGGGGATGATAGTATGATCGAAGGGAAGCTTCTGACCGAGTGGATTAAATCCTTGGGTTCGGATACTGCTGTCGTTACATATCATGGTCGGGGCGGGAGTATTGCAGAGAGGGTGCGCCAGGATGTGCGGAGTCATTATCCGGAAAGAAAGCTGTGCACGGTGTGCTGTTTTGGCAGGCCTCCGCAGGGATACGAAGATTTGCCGCGTATACGTTATGACGAAGCGCGGCGGTATGAATACGCGGTGGATTATCTGTTCAACGATCAAATTCCTGCCGACAAATTGATTCACGAATGGTTTGATCCTGTATTTATCCCGGGACACCTTGACGAATAACGCCTCTCTAACTCTAAATTGGGTATTAGTCCGGGGATCGTGAAAACCTGATTTTGTGGAGCACCTATCGTGGTAACAGACGTGAAAAGAAATCTCCGGGAGAGGATAAGGAAAGGCGAACTTGGCCCCGGGGATTTAATACCTCTGGCTGAAACTCTAAGCGAACGCTATGACAAACCAGAGGGAGTTGTGCGGAAAGCTATCCGTGAACTGACGGAAGAAGGGGTGATTGACCGGAAGTCGGGGTGTTTCGTCGTTGCGGCCGATGGAGCACATAACGTAGAGGATGACCGGGATCGATACGCCCTCAGCTGTTCGGTAGCGGCGCATCGGGCCGCTATCCGGCAGTTGCGCCAGAAAGCGAAAGAGGAGGGGCACAGACTCACGGTGTATCGTGTGGGGGAGTATAATCGGCATCCTGAACTTGAACGTGAGTTGTTGCTGAAACTGCGTCGGCGTAATTACAGGGGGGTGGCACTGGTGCCATCGCCCATACCCCCGCGTAACAGCGATCTTTTCCGGCAGTTGCGATCGCAGGGCATGAAAGTAGCTCTGCTCGGTCCCCACAGGCACGATATGTCCGGGGAAACGGTGTTTTTACCAAATGACCGGCTCGGCGGATATCGTCTGGTTCAGGAGCTGGATCAGAGGGGCTTTTCGCGCCTTGTGTTTGTGGGACGACGTAAATGGGCGGTGTATAAGGATTGGATCGTGGAGGGCGCAAGCAAAGCGGTCGAAGATAGAGATGTGCAGATTCAAGAGATCACCGAGGACCTCAAGGCGGGGGCAGAAAAGACGCTGATTGGGGGGCGGCCCGCAGATGAATGGGTGGTGTCTCTTGATGCGGCAACAGCCATTGTCACTTTCCACGGGCGCAATGGCAGTATTATGGAAAACATTCGCCGGGACATCCGGCATCGTGAGCCGGACCGCGAGCTGTGTGCCGTGTGCTGTTTCGGTGATCCGCCGCAGGGATACGAAGATTTACCGCGCATCCGATATGATGAAGCTCTTCAGCTTCGGTATGCGGTGGAATATCTTTTTGATGATGATATCCCGCCTGACAAACTCGTCCACGAGTGGTTGGATCCAACGTTTGTGCCGGGATACCTTGATGCTTGACCCGGGCGGCTTTTCTCGCTGTTCAGCTATTTCAACACGGCTCACAAGGGCGGTTTGGCCTCTCGGGGCCACTTACGGACCGTATAAAGGCCTAACAGGGTGTTTTGTGTTATGTCGAATGAACTCATGGAAAAAGTTGATAACCTCCCCCGACAACCCGGGATTTATCTGATGAAAGATGAACGGGGGGAGGTCATCTATGTGGGTAAAGCAAAGAATCTGCGTGATCGCGTGCGGAGTTATTTTCAGGAAAGCGCCGAGCGGGATCGACTGATTACGCGACAGATCGATGAGGTGGATGATATCGACGTCGTGGTCGTGGGATCGGAGAAGGAAGCTCTCATTATGGAGAGCAACTTCATCAAACAATTTCGGCCCCGCTATAACGTGTTGTTCCGCGATGATAAAAGCTTCGTCAGCATAAAGATCCCCACCGATCATCCTTATCCGCGGCCCGTAATCACCCGTAAAATTCGCGACGACGACGCACTGTATTTTGGCCCGTATGCAAACGCCAGAGCCGCGCGGGAGACGTTGCGGGTGATACAGGACGTTTTTCCCCTGCGCAAGTGTTCTCAACACCAGTGTGAGAAGACGGATCGGCCGTGCGTGTACGGCCAGATGGGGAAGTGTATGGCTCCCTGTTGTGCGGACGTATCGGAGGAGGAATACGGGGAACTGGTGGACGAGGTGAAAATGTTTTTGCGCGGGAAACGAGATGATCTGATGAGTCAGTTGAAGCAGGAGATGCAGGAGGCTGCCGATGAGTTGAATTTTGAGAAGGCGGCCATACTGCGCGACCGAATCCAGTCCATTGAAGAAACACTGGAAAAACAGAGAGTTGCGTCCACGATGGATAAGATTGATCGGGATATTTTTGGATTGCACGCGACCGACCAGAGCATCTGGGTCGCGGTCCTTTTCGTGCGATCCGGGAACCTGCAGGATGCTGCATCTTACGAATTTGAATCGAAACTGGGAAGCAGCACCGAGGTGTTCCGCTCGTTTCTGAACCAGTTTTACGCCGCCAATCGGTTTATCCCTCAGGAAGTGCTGGTTCCCGTTGAAACCGGCGAAGAGGATGCCCTGATGGAATGGCTGACCGAAAAAAAGGGGCGCAGGGTGAGGGTGATCCGTCCGCAGCGTGGGGAGAAGAAGCGTCTCGTGGAACTGGCCAACCGCAACGCCTCGCAGTCGGAACAGGTTGCCCTCACCGAACAGAACAGGCGGGAGAGGGAAAAGGAATCCCTGAGAGATGTCCTCGGACTCCGCCAGAAACCGCGGAACATCGAGTGTTTTGATGTGTCAACGCTCAGCGGCCGTGAAGCGGTGGGATCGATGGTCGTGTTCCAGGATGGTGAGCCGGAAAAGGGGCATTATCGGCGTTACAGAATCACAGGGGTTGAAGGACAAAACGATTTCGCTTCAATGAAAGAAATCGTTCGCCGGCGCTACGTACACGTCAGAGAGGAGACGGGAGAGGAATGGCAGCAGTCCGTCCCGGAACTGATTGTCATTGATGGGGGACGGGGGCAACTTGGTGCGGCACTGGAGGCGCTGCAGGAACTCGGGGTGGAACCCCAGGACGTGATGGGGCTGGCCAAGGCCCGCCAGGAGGGTGGAGAACAGGTGGAGGTGGAGCGTGTGTTTCTCCCGGATTGCGATGAACCGGTTGAATTGCCGGAACAGAGCTACGGTTACCAGCTTATCACGCGGGTGCGGGATGAAGCCCATCGTTTCGCTTTGAACTATCACCGCAAAGTGCGACGCAAACGTTCACTGACGAGCCCTCTGGAAGATATTGATGGTGTGGGCAGGGTGCTGGCGAATCGTCTGATGGATCATTTCCGCAGCCTGCAGAAGATTTCGGTGGCCAGCATAGAGGAACTGTGCGAGATCAAAGGAGTGTCGGAGCGTCTGGCCAGAAAAATCCTCATGCATTTTGCCGATAAGCGATCCGAGAGCTGACGGGATCGGCGGGATATGGGACGATAGACGAAGGCCCATGGACGATTGGGGCATCGCACGGGCAAAATGGCGCGTTTCGACCGAGAAAGGGAACAACTCGGCGAGGAGGGCCTTCGTTTGTATTGTCCTGAGGAAAATGCTACAAAAGCCGTATCGCGTGGAGAGGCAAATTCCTGTGCTTCGGATTGGAGGGTCTCCAGGGATGGTTGGGCGTTTCAGATTATCTGCAGTGCTGATTGTAGCGGTCGCCATAATGGGTGTCGTCCTTTTCTCTGCGTGTGATGGGGAAACCCCGGAGCCCCCGTCACGTGGAGAAGGGATGGCCAGATCGTCCCGGGACGTAAAGGGGGATTATGCGAGTCCGGAAAATGCCGCGATGGAAGAGGGCAGCGAGCGCTCAGGCGTATCGACCTCGACGAATCCGGTGGAAAATCTCAAAGAAAAAATGACCCTGGGTCAGGTTAAGGAATTACTCGGTGAACCCAAAAAGGTCTCGAAGGCTTCGTCCGGGGACACCACAATGCGCAAGTGGAAATACTCGGACGGGCTTGTGCTGACGTTTCTGAATGGGACATTGCAACAATGGGAATACAGGAAGCCACGCGAACGGAAGACCCGCGAAAAACCGTCGAAAGCCGGGCGGGGGCAGCGCCGACGCAAACGGGACGATCCCACGAAATTCAAACCGCCTCAACCGGCCCCTTTCTGAGTCGTAGGATTTGCCGGGCGGGTCTGATTCCAGCTGAAAGTAAGTCGGGTCGGATCATTGGATGGTGAGCCCATCGACAATCACGGTAAAAACTGGGACGCTATTTTGGGTGATAGTGTCTCCTCGCTCCCGAAAATCTGTATGCGTTGTGCATGAGGGCCGGTTGCGGGCTTTTTCTCCGGAGCGTCTTCAGCTATAATAACCGGCCTCAATTTCCCCCTTTTCCAATCATTTTACTGTTTTTAGGAGACGAGTATGACGTTGGATACGCTGGACACTCCTGGTGATACCGACTGGTTCACGCACGATCGTTTTGGGCTGTTCATCCACTGGGGCCTTTACGCACTGCCCGCACGGCACGAGTGGGTGAAGATGCACGAGGAAATATCGGATGAAGAATACGATAAATACCTGCGTCACTTCGACCCCGATCTTTACGATCCGGAACGGTGGGCGGAAGTGGCTGACAATGCGGGTATGAAATATTTTGTCGTCACGACCAAACATCACGACGGCTTCTGCCTGTGGGATTCGGAGCTCACTGACTATAAAGCACCTAATTCACCGGCAGGCCGGGACCTCATCCGTCCCATGGTCGATGCTTTTCGCGACAGGGGGATCCGGGTTGGATTTTATCATTCTCTAATCGACTGGCATCATCCGGAATTCCCGATTGATGGCATCCATCCACGTCGAAACGATGAAAATGCCATTGAACTGAACGAAGACCGGGATGTCCGCGAGTACGCTGATTATCTGCGCGGTCAGGTTCGCGAACTGCTGACCAACTACGGCGATATTGACATCATGTGGTTGGATTTTTCCTATCCCGACAACGATTCGGATAAGTTTGATGGTAAGGGTTGTGAAGACTGGCAGGGCGAGAAATTGTATGAGACTATCCGGGAGTTGCAGCCGAACATCATTTTGAATGATCGCCTGGATATGGATGAAGGATGGGATGTGAAAACGCCCGAACAGTACCAACCGCGTGAATGGGTGCATGTGGATGATGATCCCGTGGTGTGGGAAGCATGCCAGACGTTCAGTGGATCCTGGGGCTATCACCGCGAGGAGGCCAGTTGGAAGAGCAATGGACAGCTGGTGCGTATGTTGATCGACACCGTGAGCAAGGGCGGGAACCTGCTGTTGAACGTGGGACCGACGGCACGGGGTGAGTTCGATGAGAGAGCCATGGATCGCCTGCAGGGCATGGGAGACTGGATGCATCATCATTCACGATCAATTTATGGTTGCACCCAGGCCCCGGAGGAATTCGAAACTCCGCAGGACTGTCGCCTGACGTACGATCCTGACTCCAATCGTATGTATGTCCATGTTTTCGCCTGGCCCTTCAAACAGCTCTTCCTGGATGGCTTTGCGGGCAAGGTGGAATACGCGCAGTTGCTCAACGATGCCTCGGAAATTGGCATGAATGAACCCGAAGATTCCGAGGAGAATACGCTTGAGCTGCAGGTGCCCGTCCGAAAACCGGACGTTGAAGTTCCCGTGATTGAGCTATACATGCGCGATTGAAGCCGGCCATGCATGTAAATGATCTCGGATGCGCCACGGCTGGATCGATCCAGCCGTGGCGCTTTTTTTGTATCGCCGGTGGTGTGTTCGCGAAGTGGGGAGGGTTCGACAAATAGGGATCGATCAGGTGAATAAATCCGGCTGGGTTGTGATCGGAGGTGCAGTATAATCCTCGACCAGGTGGTGAAATTCCTCGGGATTGGGCATGTGGTCGGCAGAAAGGGCTACGGCACCGTTGTTGACGAAATAGGCCTGGCCCCGTCGCCGATCCTTTTTCGTGCTTCCATTGACGATGAAGAGGGGCTTTTGCATGCGCAGGGCAGTGCGACAGCTGCGCCAGGTCCCGCCTTCATCCCGCGGTTCGAATCCCACAACGGCATCGCTCAGTGCCACGATGGTATGATTCCGTTGTAGAGCATTACGCGTTCTCCAGGGATCCTGCGGCGGGAACTGCCCCAGTACGCACCACTGGTCAGGAGATAATTGACCGCGGTCAATGTTTCGCCATCGGTGTTTTGTCACGCCTGTTGGGGGCACGACGACTGTTTTGCCCGTCTTCAAGGCGCCCTGATGTCCCGCAGTATCAATTCCCCGCGCGCCGCCGCTCACGACAGTAACGCCATCACGTGCCTGGGAAACTCCCAGCTGATAGGCCGCCCGGCGAGTTGCGTCACTCGGGCGGCGAGAACCAACGATAGCTACGGTGCGCTCCGAGATAACGGAAATGTCCCCCGCAATGAATAGGACTGGCGGAGCGGTTTCCCCCAGGTGCTCGATAAGCGAACGAGGATAATGCTGATCCGAGCGGAAAATAGGGTATGTGTCTGTTTTACGGAGGAGGTTGATTACATCTCGCGCAATCTGGAGGGGGTACTGAACGTTCGCTACGCGCTGTGCCTGAGCCTGAGACAGGTCAGAGCGTGCGTAAAGTTCTCCCTCGTCCAGGTTGGTAAGATGTTTCAGAGATGTATCAGTTTTTCGTTCCGCTCTGGTCAGAGCGTTTATGGTGGCTGGCCCGATATCCGATTGAGCAGCGAGAGCAATGAGACAGAGCTCCCGCACGGAGTAATTGCGGCTTAGCATGATTATTCGCCCCCTAAAGCCTTCTTTCTATGTCTTCACGAACTTTCCTGACAATTGCCTTCATAGTTTCCATCACTCCCCGTCCCTCGTTGGCCGCCGCCTCAAATTCCAGTACCCCGTACGAATTGAGGCGACTTCGCAGTTCGGTAACCCGGGCGACGTTGGAACGATCTCGTTGATTATACTGGATCACGTGGGGCACATCTTCCAGTCGAATGTCAAAAGTCTGCAGGTTTTCCCGGAGATTCTCAAGTGAATCAAGGTTGGCAATAAGCCGGGCCTGGCGGGAGTCGGCCACAAACGCCACGCCGTCCACCCCTTTAAGAGCCTTACGTCGGGCATGATTCAAAGAGGCTTTACCGGGTACCGTGCAGAGATTGTAGATCATTTTGAAGTCGCGTAATGATCCAAGTTGGACGGGGAGAACTTCGATGCCCTGTTCACCTGCTCCCTTGACGTCCAAAGTCAGCATGCGGCCCTTCTTCGCCGGATCGATGTGATCACGAATATACTCTAAGTTGGTAGTTTTTCCTGACATACCCGGGCCATAGTAAACTATTTTGGCTCGTATGCGCCGCTTTTTAATATCTACTTTTGGCATGGGCTGTGCTGGGTCCGCAGGGTCCTCAACGACCTGTCGCGAGAATGCTGGAATCTACCGATAAGCAGTTGAGTATGGTAGGTTTATTGCGCGAATTTGGCAAATGATGGGGGGCGACAAGCGGTCGTGGGGAAGGGCGCGGAGGAGGCATCGAAAGTGCAGAAAGGAAGATGTCAGTTCGAATGGGGACACCTCCCGCGAAGCGTTCTGCGCGGAGACTGCTTGTAGAATAATTCACCTTTAAGGTGTGTGAAATGTTCGGGGGCCAGGTCTATCAGCCGTTTCATACGGAGCACGATTTCGGTGAAGTAGATCGGTCCGTATTCTTCTCCTGACGGGGCCAAACGTGCCTGTACGCCCTTGTTTCTGTGCTCTGGCTTCTGGCGGCATAACAGTGGACAGAGAACCCATGACCCATCGTTCAGGCGGCACCTCGTTGATGCGCGCTGGTGTTGGCGGTGGGGGTGGACTGTGTCGCACGGAAAATCTGGTCGAGCACTTCGGGGGGGACAAGAGATCGCATGGGGGTCTCGCCCATCATCTGTCCGTGGAATGTGTAGCGGCGTCGGACGCGACTCCCGACGGAACAGGTGAGTTCGTACGGTATGCGGCCGACCCGCCGCGCCATTTCTTCTATGGTTATGGCGTTATCTTTCTGCTCACCGTAGATCACAACATCATCTCCGGCCTCTGCGTCGGGGATGTCGGACACATCAGCAAGAGACTGGTCCATGCACACACGGCCCACAACGGGGGCGCGCCGTCCGCGCACCAGCATTTCGCCGGTGTTACTGTACTGTCGAATATAGCCATCGTGGTATCCAACCGGCATCGTGGCAATGATGGATTCCTTGTTGGTGCGGAAGGTGTGACCATAACCGAGAGGCGTGTCGGCGGGCACCTTTTTACAAAATGATATTTCCGTGTGCAGGGATAGAGCAGGTTTCAGGTCAATGACGGGGTTTTGCAGGGCGGGAGGACGCATTCCGTAAAGGATGAGTCCGGGGCGGACGCAGTCAAGATACGCCTCCGGCATAGTGAGTGTCGCGGTGCTGTTTGCCACGTGCAGCATGGGCAGTTCAAACCCGGCGTTGTGCAGCGTTCGCGTAACCCCACGGAAGAGATTCATCTGCTCGTGGGTTATGTCTCGATCTTCAGAACAGGCGAAGTGGGTAAACATGCCGGTAATGTCGAGGCCGGGCATGCTGGCAATACGCGCTACAGTTTCAGGCGCCTGTTCGTGCGGTATCCCAACGCGACGCATTCCCGTATCAATATTGATGTGGGCCCGGGCAAGTGTATTACGTTTTATTGCCTCATCAGAGAGATGACGCGCAAAACTTTCATCGCAGATGCAGGCTGTCAGGTCGTTATCCAGCAGGCTGGTCACATCGGCGGGGGGCACGGCGGTGAGCAGGACGATAGGTTTTTGTATGCCGGCATCGCGCAATTCAACGCCTTCTTCCGTCATCGCTACCGCGAACATATCGATACCAGCACTGCTCATAGCCCTTGCGACGGCCGGAGCCCCGTGACCATAGCCATCTGCTTTCACAGCAGCACAAATTTTTCGATCCCCGACGAGATTGCTGACGGCGTGACAGTTGTGAATGATGGCATCAAGATTTATAGAGGCGTATGTCGGTCTGGCCATTTTCAACCCCGATAATAAGGTTCGCTAAAAGCTGCATAACTCAACGTGATTTTAGAACGGAGGGTTTGCCCGTTTCAAAACGTTTTCGCCAAACGTGTGATAGAGGGTTGTGGGCGGGAGCAGGCGCGGTAATGTGCCGTGGAAAAATTGGTCGGGGATTGGGGGAAATGGCGCTTGAGAAGGTGACTGTTGTAAAGAACAACTCGCGTTATGTTCTCGCATCAATCCGACAGAGGAAGGGGGAAGAGTGGTGGACGAAATCTGTTCGCAGGCGACCGCGGAGATCATTATCCCGGTGGGGATTCGGGGTCCGCGGGCTGGCTGATGTAATCATGGACGGTTCAGTTGGTGTGCATACTGTGTGGCCAGACGGTACAATACTGCATGTTCATTAGATGATGGGCAAAGCCGTATTTCTGCGCCGGGCCGGACGCCGGGGTGGAAACATTTCTGCATAATGCGTGGCAGACGAGCTCTCACGGGACCGAACTGTCGGATACCCCCGAACGGGGACACGCAGGGAAATTGTACTGTAAAGTTTGGTAACGGGCATCAGCCAGACGGAGATGAAAGGCAGGTTGAACAATGAAAAAAGTGGAAATGTTGCAGGATGCACTGGAACACGAGGAAAACGCTGTGCAACTGTACCGGAAGTATGCGCGCGAGACGGATGATGAACGGGTTCGGGAAATGTTCGAGCAGTTTGCGATGAATGAAAGCTGGCACGCGGCGGCCCTGAGAAACAAGATCGATGAAGAAAAGGGGGATGAGACACAATGACAGAGCAGGATGAGCATCAGACATTCAACGGCGTATCCGTGGCCGAGGGATATGCGGTGGGAACGGCGCGCATGGTTGACGTGGCTCATTTCCCGTCGAAAGTTCCTCATCACACCGTTCCTGACGAGGATGTACAGCGTGAAATCACTCGCCTGAGGAATGCGTGTGCCGAGGCACGTAAAGAGCTGGAGGGATTGGCAGATAAAGTGGCGGAGGAGGTGAGTCACCGGGAGGCCGATATGATTCGCCCCCAGGCGGCAATGGCTGAGGATCCAACTTTTATCGCCGAAGCCGAGGAACTGATCACTGAGGAGAATGTTAACGCTGAAGCCGCTGTGGCAGAGGTGATGGACCGGTTTGAAAACATCATGGATTCGTTGGATGACGAATACCTGAAGGAGCGAAGTACCGATGTCCGTGATGCCGGACGGAGGATACTGTCCAATTTATTATTTGTAGAGGGCGAATTAACTCCGGAACTGAATGAGCCCTGCATAGTAATATCGAGTCACCTGATTCCATCCCTGACGGTCCATCTTGATCGAGAGAATATCCTCGGCTTTGCCACCGAACGAGGTGGCTATACCTCCCACGCGGCGATACTGGCCCGCTCCCTGGGAATACCGGCTGTGACCGGGTTGGATGGGCTGACTGATGAAGTGGTGGGCGGAGAACAGATCGTGGTGGATGGGCAGACCGGAACAATCATCGTCAATCCCACATCGGAAGAACTCTCCAACTACGAGCGTAAAGCGGAGCAATATCGGATCCAGAGACGCAAAATGGAGTCGGAAGCGGCGCGTCCGGGCATTACGGAAGATGGCGAAACGGTGAAAATCCGGGGCAATATCGGACGTCCAGCGGATCTTAGCGTTGCTCTGGAACATGATGTTGAGGGTGTCGGACTCTACCGGACCGAGTTCAATTATCTCAGTCGGTCAACACTGCCGTCCGCGGATGAAGTTGCAAAGGAGTACGGGCGCACTGCGCGGGCGTTTGGTGAACAGGGGGTTACGATACGGATACTGGATATTGGGGGAGACAAATATCCGCCATCAATTCCTCTGGCCCACGAGGAAAATCCCTTTTTAGGATTACGGGGATTGCGCCTCATGCTGGAACATAAAGAACATCTAATGCTTCCACAATTGCGGGCTATTTTACGCGCGAGTCAGGAGGGAAAGGTCTCGGTATTGTACCCAATGGTCACCAGTTACGGGGAACTGGAAGAGGCACGCGAGGTTTTTGATACGGCCTTGGAACAGGTGCAGGCGGAGGGGTATGACGTGCGCGACGACGTAGAACAGGGCATCATGATCGAGGTACCTTCCTGCATACCGATTCTGCCTGAGCTCTTTGAGCTGTGTGATTTTGCTACCATCGGAACAAACGACCTGGTCCAGTACAGCATTGCCGCGGATCGTAATTCGGAGCGAATGGTGGAATATTACGACCCGTATTATCCGTCGATCGTGCGGATGTTGAAGGAAATATTTGAATATGCACGGGACGCGGAGACGCCGATAAGTATTTGTGGTGAAACCGCCAGTGATTTGAACTATCTGCCTGTGGCGATAGGAATTGGTTACCGGCGGTTCAGCGCTAATGTGCAGGTTGTTCCGCAGATTCGACATCTGATACGGAACCTGAGTGTTGATGATTGTGAGGACCTGTCTGAGACGGTTCTCGGTGCCCGAAAGCGCGAAACGGTGCATGAACTCGTCGAAGATTTCCGGGATCAACAGGTCGGATGAAAGGGAGAGGGCAAACAGATAAATACAGATTCTTCGTTGGAGCTCATCAATGACCGTCTCCTCAAAAAAAACAGACATCCATAAGATTATATTGGTGGCATTGTTCACAGTGCTGGTCGTGGGGTCGCCCGCCGTGCCATCGGATCTTTCCGTGACCGACCGGAGTGATGGAGCTATCGGAGTACAAAACGAGGTGTACAGGGTCATCATCCGCCCGAATAGGGGGGCAGTTATCAGTTCCCTGCAGTTCGGTTCCGGAGCGAAAATGCAGGCCACTCGATGGGATAAGGGAACCTACAGTGGTCTGGTGATGGAACGCATCACGGCCGGACGACAGTACGAAGAAGTGAGCCGCAAAACGGACGATCATCAGATCCGTCTGACGTTTTCCGCAGATGCCGGTCATCTTTCCGTCAAAAAAACTTATTATTTTCAGCGACAATCCGGCATCATCCGAGTCCAGCTGCGATTTGAAAACACGGCTGAATATGCGCTTACGGGCTATGATTCACCGCTGATAACAAACCTGCTCCAGGCCACTGAACGGGGACAGTCGTCTAACAGTTACTACTGTATGGCGCAGAATGGCCGTCCGAAGGTGATCAATGCATCACGCGCTCTGAGAGAGCTGAATCGGAGGCGTACAAGGGGGCAAAAATGTCATTGGATGGCGATGACGGATCCTGCTCGTCAGTGTGGAATTGGCGTTATGTTTGTCGATTCAGCCCATCGCTGTCCCTATGTCAGCCGGAACGCTCGCGGGCAACGAGTGATCAACTGGAGCTATGGATCCATCCCCCCGAAGAGCATCCTGCGAACCTCTTTTCTTATCATACCATTTGAGGGGTTCTCGGCCGTGAGCGAGATGAATAAACGTTTCCTGGCTGACACGGTGGTCATGGAGGAGAGCGAAGAGAGTGTGAAGATGCAGTTTCGGTTTATGCCCCTGCGAAAGGCGATGAAAGAGGTCTCGATCGTCAGCCGGGCGTACGACAGGACTGGTAAAGAACTCCAGCCCTGTGAGCCGCTGATGTATGACCGAATCCCCGCCCGCAAAGTTGTAAGCGCTGAGGTCGAGCTGCCCGCCAATGAACGCACACCGGCATGGCTGTTGTATGAAGTGTATGAGCAGGGGGAAAAATTTGGAGAGTTGTTGGGGAAGGTGCGGGGCGGGACAGATATCCCGGAGATCACGTTGAGAGAACTGCCTCCCCCGGATATCACTGAAAAAGCCTCCGGTGGAGGTGCACTTCGTGAGGGTGAGAGTGCCTCACAGGGGGAGGCTTTTGTCTTAGAAAACGCCAGCCCCGGGATGTTTCCCCCAGCAGCGGGAAGGCTCGAATTAGCCCTTCTCTCCGGCGAGAAGGAAACCGTCTTCTGGACAATTCGCGCGCGAGAAAACATCAGTTCACTGAACATTTCGCTCCAGGGAACAGGAGACGATGAGAGGGATAATGTACAGTCTCTGCCGCCGTCAGCCTGCTACACCTGGATTGTCAGAAATAGGTCGGATGGTGGGTGGTCAATGGACCCGTATTCAAAACAGGAATTGCGCAAAGGAGAACGAGTATGGGCGGCTTTCACTATCGATACTGAGGGATTGGAAGCGGGAGTGTACAGGGGGGAACTGACCATTACTGGAGCCGAACAGCAGGTGACCACCAGTCTTCAGGTGCGGATATCGAAAATCAAGTTATCGCGTATCGCTCGTTTCGGGTTGTGGTATAGTGGGGTGACTCCTGACAGTGGCGTTACGGATAAGTTGAGCAGTCTGGGGGCAAACGGGGTGGTTTATCGTTGGGCTGGTTCCGCGCATGCGCAATCCTTCAGATCTATGATCCGTGACGCCCACAAACAGGGATACGACCAGGTGGCCTTTACGGATCCCGGAATGAGTGTGACGCGCGCCTCGGAGGTTGATTCTGTCACCGATATATCAATGCCCTCTGGCGTTCGGGGTAAACCTGTGTGGCAATTGTGGGGTGATATCGATTCTCGTGAATTGGCTGAACTACTGCAAAAAAAGGGGTTTGCGATCGCCTTGCTGCTTGATCGGGCGTCCCGGTTGACGGTGGGCGATATATGGAGAGGCGCAAATCCGTCGTTCTGGATGGTGGAAAACGGGTGTGAGCTGGGAGTGGTGCCCGGGCTCATTGAATCGGGGGGAATATCAGCAAAAAGCAGTGTGTGGTGTGCTTTTGATATTCGCGACGCAAGTTGGAAGGATGTGGTCATTCCGGCGCGGCGAGCGGCCTGGGCAAGTGCGTGGCAGGGCGTTGCTGGAGTGGTGTTTTCTGATGAATATAGAAATGGGGGGAATGGAAGGGGGCGGCCAGTGTGGCATGTGCTGAGAGACGTGCGCGACGAAGCTGCCATCTGTGCGGAGATGTTACGCAGAGCAAAAGCGCTCTCCGAAGGGAGTGTGGAGAACCAGGCTGCGAGGCTGAAGCGGGCGGAGATTCTGACGGAAGTGGGGGGGATTATCGGACGGGGGACGGACTGCAGTCTGCGGGTGCAACAGGTGCGGCGAGGATATCGTACCGTACCACGTGCAGTAACCAGTAACCCGCGGCGTTCAGTGATAAGTGGATACCGCCACGCCAAGACCGAAGCGATTGAGCTGATGGAAATGATGCTGTCTCTGGTCGATCAACAGGGGAGGGCGGAGCGTTCTTATCGGCCAGCCCGTGGCGTCAAGTAGGCCTCCATATTTCGCCGCTTGACTTTCCCCGCTGGAATACCCCACAATCCAGATCCGAGATTTGGGGACTCAGGGTTGTTTTTATCTTCTAAAGGAGGACGATGATGGCGAAAAAAGACGTGAATATCGGTCTTGTTGGATGTGGGTTCATGGCGACTGCTCACAGTTTCGGCTATCGAAACTGCCGAGCCGTCTGGGATACGGAGGCCAATCCGGTGATGAAATGTATCGCCGGAACCGAATCAGAGGATGTTGTCAGGGAAACCGCTGAACGTCTCGGCTGGCAGGAATATTCCACGGATTGGGAGGCGATGGTGCAACGCGACGACATTGATCTCGTGGATATCAGCAGCCCGAATTTCGCCCATGTTGAAAATGCAATAGCGGCCGCGGAAGCGGGCAAAGATATCCTGTGTGAGAAGCCGTTAGCCAACGATCTGGAAAAAGCCCAGAAGATACATCAGGCCGCACAGGATGCAGGAGTGAAGGCGATGTGCGGTTTCACCTACCGGCAGGCTCCGGCGGTGCAGCTGGCAAAGGAAATGATTGAATCGGGAGAGCTCGGTGAAATCTATCATGTGCGAGCTAACTACCTCCAGGATTTTATCATGGATCCGGAATTCCCACTGATCTGGCGCCTGAAAAAAGAGCTGGCCGGCAGTGGTGCGCTGGGGGACCTTGGAGCGCACATTACCGATATGATGCGTTACCTGGTCGGTGATGTTGAATCGGTATCGGGAACCATGGAAACCTTCGTCGAGGAGCGCCCCGTGGAAGAAGCAGGCGGTGGCACCAAGCTCAAAGACCGGGACGCCTCCGACCAGATGGGAGAGGTGACAGTGGATGACGCCTCCATCTGGTGTGCTCGGTTTGTCAATGGAGCCATCGGAACGTTCGAGGCAACTCGTTTTGCCGGCGGCCGCAAGAATTATCACACCTTTGAAATCAATGGATCCAAAGGCAGCATCGGCTGGAACTTCGAGGATATGAATTATCTGGATTACTGGAAAGCCGGTGAAGGTGTAAAACAGGGGTATCGCAAGATTCTTGCGACCAGCGAAGACACGCCCGGTTTTGAAAACTGGTGGCCGGATGGTCATCTCATTGGTTACGGTGAATGTTTTGTCAATGAGATGAAGGAAATGATGGACGCTATTGCCGAAGACCGACAACCGGAACCCAGTTTTGAGGATGGGGTAAAATGTCAGGCCGTGCTGGAGGCCGTCACGCGTTCCAGTGAGGAAGAATGCTGGGTGGATGTCCCGAAAGTCTGACCTGATCTGCAAGGGTGGGGTGGTCCCCCGGAGGGGTCATCCCACATTTATTTTTCACATGTTATAGGTTCAAGGAGGAACCAGTCATGGCGCGACCCGTAACGTTATTTACCGGACAATGGGCTGACATGCCGCTCGAACAGCTCGCCCGCAAGGCAAGTGAATGGGGATATGATGGCCTGGAACTCGCGTGCTGGGGCGATCATTTTGATGCGTCTCAGGGGGCTGCAAATGCCGCGTACGGACAGGAAAAACTGGATATGTTGCAAAAAGTGGGACTGGGATGTTGGGCTATAAGCCACCATCTCGGGGGGCAGTGCGTGCTGGACAACATTGATGAGCGACATTATGAACTGGCGCCCGCGGAATGTGAGGGAGACCCAGAAGCAGTGCGTCAGTGGGGTATCGATCAGATGAAGGACGCTGCCCGCGCGGCGGAGAAGATGGATATAGATGTCGTATGTGGATTCACCGGAAGTTCCATCTGGCATCTGATTTATAGTTTCCCCCCCATTGACGAGCAGATGATCGAAGATGGATACAAGTTGTTCGCTGAGCGATGGAACCCCATACTGGACGTATTCGGAGAATGCGGGGTGAAATTCGCCCTCGAGGTGCATCCCACTGAGATAGCTTTTGATATTGTCACCGCAGAACGAGCCCTGGAGGCGGTGGACAATCGGGAGGAATTTGGCTTCAATTTTGATCCCAGTCACCTCCAGTGGCAGGGAATAGATCCGGTCAAATTCATCGAGACGTTCCCGGATCGAATTTATCATGTGCACATGAAAGATTGTGCTGTCACCCTCGATGGGCGCACGGGCATTCTGAGTTCGCATCTTGACTTCGGTCAGCCGGGACGCGGGTGGGATTTCCGGAGCCTGGGACGGGGTGATGTGAACTTTGAAGAGATAATCCGGGCCCTCAACCGCATCGGATACGACGGTCCGCTGTCGGTGGAATGGGAAGACAGCGGGATGGACCGCGAACACGGAGCCAGTGAAGCTGCAGCCTTCGTGCGATCAGTTGATTTCGAGCCCAGCACGGTGGCGTTTGATGACGCCTTTGACGAGGAGGAGTAACCCGGCGCGCGCAGGTGGACTCAGATAAATACTGGTTAGAAAGGGCGTGCGGCATATTCCGCACGCCCTTTTTGTACGTGTACAGTTCTGTGGGGGGCTGGTGCCGAAGTTGAAAGCTCCGCCGCCTTACCGGATAATGGAGCATAGATGAAGGGGGATTGTCATCATTTTCAAGCACCTGAGCCAATCGACTCTGGAGGGCGGAATAGCTGTCAGATGGAGCACTTGAAGCCATTAAATGTGATGGACAACATAGGTTTCTGGCCGGAACGAGCGGCCGTCATTGATGCCATACAGGATGTTTTGCATTACGGTCGAGCGGGCATGGAGATGTCGGTGCGCGATTATGGGCGGTACAGGAGCTCTGATTGGCGTGATGAAGGGAATAATCTGGTTCCCTGGCAGAGCGTGGACTGGTACGTGTATGATGCACTCAGTGAGGACCGCATGCAGGTTGATGCAACGCAGATCCTGGATAGCCTGTCGAGCGAACCATGGCGCGATGACCGGCTAATAGGAGATCACTACGATCTTTTCCTTATGGAAGAAGACATGTATATGCCTGCACCGACGGGAGAATCTGAAGATCCGGCATATTGCGTGGGCGGATCAAAACGGGATATGGCGGCGGTGGTAAGTGTACACCGCATTGATCATATCTGGGGGCTGCCGTACGGAAATACGAAAACGGAAGTCATGCGGCAACTGTGTTTTATGTTTGGAATACCCACCCGGTCACGTCCCGATGTTAGACGATCCCTGAAAGTCGGCCGGGGGGTATATTGCACGAATGACTGCATTCTGGGGAAAGTAGAGGAAGCGCCCGAAGAGTGGGATCGATTGACGGAACAGCGTATTCAGCGGGGGGCATTTTGTGAACACTGTGAGGAAGACCTGCGCAGTTTCTTCCAGCCCGACGGCGGGGACAATTAGTTCTGTCCGAGCAGGATAGCGTGAGAACAGGATCCATAGAAGCGTGTCTGACACTTCAGGACACTTATGAAGGCCCGCTTAGTGAATCTCGATGGCAACGATACATACGTCGTCAGGCCTCTTGCGGGACTGGCGAAAGTTTTCGGTCTCGCGGACAACTGTTTCGATCAAATCACGCGGGATGAGCCGCGCGTTTTCAGCCACCAGTTTGCGCATGCGTTCCAGTCCATACATCTCCCCCTCCCGGTTCATGACCTCGTAAACACCATCCGTAAAGCCGAGGAGAATATCTCCAGCGGAGAGGTCGCGGGTGGCTGAGGGGAAATCCGCATCATGGAAGAAACCGAGAGCCGGTCCGGTTTTGCTACTGTCGATGAGCGGCTCGCAGGTCATGTCGTATTTACTGATGTGAAATGGGCATACATGGCCGGCGCTGGCGACGCTGACGGTCCGTTGTTCCCCGTCGATGATAAGTAGAAAACCGGTCGCGAAGATATGCGGGGAAAGTCCCCCCATTATGTTTCGAAAGCGTGAGTTCACGTCCTGAAGCACTTCGGTGGCGGTTTTATCCTCCAGGTAAACGTGTTCGAAAACGGCTTTCAACATGCTTGTTACCAGAGCGGCACGTATGCCGTGACCACTGACATCGCTGAGAAAAATTACGGCTCTTTCATCCGATAACTCCGCAATTTGAAAGATGTCTCCACCGATGACGTCCGCCGGCGTATAGATGTGGTTGAAAGAGACGTTCTTGATTGCGGGATATTGCTGGGGGAGTAGAGTTTCCTGGAGGCGGTGTGCCATTTCCATCCCCTGCTCCAGCTCCTGATTCCGCGCTGCGAGCTCCTGGTTGACTGATTCCAGGTTCTCGTTGCGGGCCTTCAGATCATCATGGAGTTCCTTGTAGCGCAGTAGCATGCGGATGCGCACGAGTAGGTCTGCGCGCTGGATTGGGCGGGATACGAAATCATCAGCGCCCAGCTCCAGGGCTTTCTTACCGGCCGACTCGTCCACGGGTTCGATGAGGGCAACAATAGGGACGCCGGCTGTTCTGGGCTTTGAGTGGAGCTCCGAGCAGAGGGATTCATGTTCTACGTCCGCGCGTGGTATGTCCAGAATTACACAGTCAACATCCCCCTCGTCCACCCGTTTGCACGCGCTCTGGCACTCGTCAGTCGTGTCGATAGAGTACCCTTCGGGTTCAAGATACTCACGCAGAGTGGAGAGGTCATCAGGACTGGGATTTACGATGAGTATACGCTTCGGCATGCAAGCAATAATTCCCTATGCGGGACAGGAGGAAAGATTAGAAGGGCAAAAGAAACAGATGTTGCTTGAGCTTAATGAGACAGCTTTCTCGCATCTTGCAGGCTGTATTCTCGTCTTGTTTCTAATGTTAGCGTATCGCGTGTTGGGAGGCAAGCGATAAGCTTGACGGCCGAGTAACTGCCCAATACAATGCGATGGGACATTGGATTGTAGCCGGGGAGTTGCTGTCTGTGAATAAACATACTATCCAAACAAACGAGCTGACCAAGGTGTATAGTTCAATTATACCCGGTCGGCAACAAGTCGCACTGGACAGATTGTCAATGAGTGTGCCCAGTGGAGAAGTGTTTGGCTTTCTTGGCCCCAATGGTGCAGGTAAGACGACTACGTTGAAATTGTTGCTGGGATTGAGTGAACCGACGTCGGGAACTGGTGAGATTCTGGGGAAATCAATTGGGGATCCAGCCATTCGGGAGGAGATAGGATACCTGGCGGAAAACCCCACTTTCTATGATTATTTGTGCGCCGATGAATTTCTGAAATACTGCGCGAAGTTTTTCCGGCTTGGACGGAAAGAACGGGCCCGCCGTGCCGACAGGCTGCTGGATTATGTTGGTTTGTCGGACAACAAATCCGAAAAGCTCAGCTCGTTTTCCAAAGGTATGCTCCAGCGGGTGGGCCTCGCCCAGGCGCTCATCAACGATCCACAGCTTTTGCTTCTGGACGAACCAATGAGTGGATTGGATCCAATGGGGCGTAAACAGTTTAAAGATTTAATACGACACGCCTGCCAGGACGAGGGGAAAACCGTGTTTTTCTGCTCCCATGTGCTCGCGGAAGTGGAGGAGGTCTGTGACCGGGTGGCCATCCTGTCCGAGGGGCGTCTTCTGACTCAGGATACACTTGACAATCTCCTGTATCTGGATGAGACGATTTTTCGACTGAAGGGGGTTGATGAAAACCTGCTGGCAGCAATGCGTCATGAGGGATGTTCGATCGATACTGATGGGGATGTGAGGATCGTTCATGTGGCGGGGGAGGAGAAGGCGAACCGAATAGACGAACTCGTAGAGAAATCGGATGTTGAGCTGGTGGCGAAAGAAGTAAAATCAGAATCCCTCGAAGAGTTTTTTGTCCGATCGGTGTCGGAGTCGCGAGGAGACAGGTAGGATGCGTAATGTGATTATCATTGCCCAGGGGACAGTTCTACGACAGATCCGCAACAAGGTGTTATATCTGTTGTTGTTGCTTTCGTTTTGTTTCATCGGGCTGGGATCGTTATACAAAGTCCTGAGTCTGGGGGCCGAGCAAAAACTGATGCAGGATCTGGGATTGGCCGGGATGACGCTCATCGGGATGGTGATTGCGGTGTTTATCGGGAGCAATGAGGTGGGGAAAGAGCTGCGCGAGGGAACGGTGGATGATCTGCTTGCGAAACCTCTCGGGCGCGATGACTTTCTGCTGGGCAAGTACCTGGGAACGCTCATTGTAGCGTTCATCAACATTGCGCTACTGGCCATCGGGTTTTCGGTTATCGTTTACTACCAAACGGGGACCGTTGAGCTGTCCATCCTCCGGGCGATTGCTCTGTGTATGCTGGAAGTTAGCGTGGTGATTTCGGTGGCTATTTTCTTCGCAACATTCTTACCCGAAGCGGCTGGGGCCGTGATCACGTTCCTGGTCTTTGTGGGAGGACACGGGGCACACATGTTGCCGATCATATCGGGTAAGACTGAGGATGTGGCTATGAGTGTGATGACCAAAGCGCTGTTCTATGTGCTACCTAATTTGCATCATTTCAATCTGGGGGCGGCCGTGGGCAGCCGGGTCACCGTGCCGTGGTCCTACGTGGCGTGCACGATGCTTTACGGTCTGTGCTATACCGGCATGTTACTGGCTCTGTCCGTGCTGATTTTCCGGAAGAGAGAACTGTGAACCCAAATAAACGGCCAGCATGGTTTTTGGTCCTGACGGTCATGGTATTCCTCCTGTCTTCCGCCTTTTTTAACGCGGAAGTCTCGCGGTATGCGAGTGTAAGTCCATCGCTTAAACCCGAAACCTTGCATATTCCTATGGGAGGCATGGAGAATGTTGTTGCCGATATCCTGTGGATGCGGCTGATTCAGTTCATGGGAACGTCGCAAAATATGAGTGAGGAAAAACGTGTGCGGCACAGATTCAACACGTTTGATCAGATCACTCGTCTGGATCCGAAATTTTACAAGGCGTATAAGCATGGGGTTCTTTCGTTGTTCGTAAAAGCTCCAGATAAGGCTCTTACCCTGTTGGATCGGGGGCTGAAATACATGTCTCCGGATCAGTATGATTGGAAGTTTCCTTTTTATGGGGCCTTCATATGCTATCGATATGCGAAAGAAGATGGCCGATATAACCGCGCTCTCAGGTACATTCAACGCACCCAAAATTGTGAATCAGCACCAGATTTTGTGGGGCGGTTTGGGCCGCTGATTCTGGAAAAGAAAAAGCAACTCAGTGAGGCTCTGGACAGGTGGATTCGGTTGTGGAAAAAGGCTGATGAACCAATGAATAGTTATGTGCTGCGAAATCATCTGGAGCGGATAACGAAGAAGGTTCTCGAGAGTGACGCTGCTCCGGATGTCAAGAAAAAAGCGGCGGCTATACGAAAAGAAATTAAGAAGAGCGAGACTAAGGATATGACGGGGCAGCAGGACCATGAATAGGGCACACGAGGATCGAGTCACATGGGTGCTTGTGGCGTTATTTGCCATTGCCGGGTTCCTGTTGAGGTTGCGGTTGGACGCTCAGTTTGATAAAATGATAATTACAGGTGATGATGGCAAGCGAGGGATGTTTCGCTCATTGGTTCTTGAACCGCCAGAAACTATGATCGAGGAGGAGGGGGGAAATGAGTGATTTTGATGGGGAACAATACCTGGATCATTGCTCTACGAGCCAGGCGATATCAATGGAAACCATGACTTACTGGGGGATTGTTGCCATCCTGGTTATGGCGGGACTGGATTTAGTTCTGACCATGCTGAAAATTCACAATGGTCCATTCAGTGATGCGAATCCTCTGGCCCAGATTTTCATATCGCGAGGGGTAGCCTGGGGTTTGATAATTTTTAAAATTGCTGCTGCCAGCTTTTTCAGCTGGGTGTGTTTCAACAATCTCAAACTTCTCACCACACAAATTGGGGTTGGATTTGCTGCGCTTGCGCATGTGCTTTTGATGTTCCACTGGGTCCTGTTATTTTAGGGTGTGAACTTGCAGTGGGGCGGTAAAGGCCGTTTTTTGGGGTTGCAGATCTCCCGGCGGTATCATTCACTTTGCCTTTGTCGCTTGGACGTTACAGGGGGGCAGTCTATTCGGCGTCGGGCAGATACTTAAGGGGATCCACCGGTCTTTCATTGCGGAAAAACCGGAAAGCAAGATGTGGCTCCGAGGTATTCGGCATCGGAGACACGGTTCCAATGGCCTCCCCTTTTTCTATATGTTGCCCGGGCCGCACTTTCACGCTTCCGAGGTGACCGTACCAGCTGACGGTATTTTGATTGTGTTTGATGGCCACAACTTTTCCCCAACCAGAGCGCGTGCCAGGTTGAATCGCGCATATTATGGTGCCAGTATTAATGGCGTGCACACTTTGATTTTTGCGCGCATTGATACCAATACCAGGTTCGGGGAAGCCCCTTGTTCTGTCTCCGTATTGCCGGAGGAGGCGTCCACTGACCGGCCACCAGTAGTTGGCTGAGGGATTTCCCCGGTGCAATTGACTCTTCTTTGTCTTTTCGTTCTGGGGGGAGTTTCCGGCGGAGCGTGTCCTGGTCCGCCGATGCTCGTCAGCCGGTTCAGAAGAGGGTAGGGGCTTTTGTTGGCGTGCGTGGACCGGGATGAGGAGAACCTGGTCCACCTGCAGACTGGAGGGATTGCAGTGGTTTGCCTTTTTAATCCGTTCGGCGGGGACGTTCATCTTCCGGGCGATTGAATAGAGGGTATCTTCGTCCTGCACATAATAAGTCGTGTAGCGGTAATCTTTGGTAGTGCGTTGTCGGGCGGGTGTGGATGCTCCGTGCGAAAACGTGTGGCGGTTTCGATGAGGTGGAGTACATCCTGCTACAAAGTATGTTAGCGCGACGATAGCTGAGGCTATGTACAGCTGTCGCATGTTCCCCGCGGCCTCCTGACAATTAGTGTTGAGGGAAATTGAGCTTCATACACATAAACGATGATATAGGGGTGATCGGACGGTTTTCAATAAAAAAACCCGGCCATCGTGTGATGACCGGGTTTCTGGTGCGGATGGTGAGATTCGAACTCACATGGGGCTATAGACCCCACTAGGCCCTCAACCTAGCGCGTCTGCCAGTTCCGCCACATCCGCTTCGTCAACTCCAAGAATCCCTATGGGGAGGGTTCTGTTTTGTCAGGCTTCAGAAGAACAATTATTATACGTTTATGTGCGTTTTTGTCAACTTTAGATGGCGTTTGCACATTGTTGGAGGATTGTGATGAGCTCCGAATTATCAACTGACCCTGAGACGGACGCATTGATCATTGTGGATGTACAAATGGATTTCTGTTCGGGCGGGGCTTTACCGGTGCCGTCTGGGGATGAGGTCATACCTGTGATTAATGAATGGTTGGAGGGGACGTTCATCCGTAAAATCGCCACTCGCGATTGGCATCCGTCCGATCATGGTTCTTTCCGCGACCAGGGAGGCCCCTGGCCACCCCACTGTGTGAGAAACACGGAGGGGGCGGAGTTGCATCCCGGCCTGAACACCGATCAGGTGGATAGAATCGTGTCGAAAGGAACGACAGTCGAGGAAGAGGGGTATAGCGCGTTTGAAACGGGTGAGTTGGGGGAGGATTTGCGCGCACACGGGATCTCCCGCCTATGGACCTGCGGCCTTGCCACTGACTACTGTGTGCGTGAGAGTGTGCTCGATGCATGTTCGTTGGGCTATGAGGTGTTTGTGATAGACGACGCCATCAGCGGCATCAATGCTGAACCCGGGGATGTCCAGGAGGCACGTGAGGAGATGAAGGGGGCGGGAGCGCGGTTTGTTACCACCAGCCAAGTTTTTGGTTAAGCGGTCCCTTCGGGAGGATAAAGAGAGTCAGTGATGCAAGGGGCCACTAAGCGGGCCGAAGTAAAAACTTCCGGGTTTCAAACCCGGTTTGGTGTCGATTAGCTGTATTTTTAGTCCCAACGGGACGGCTTCATACTAGCCC
>CAZXYF010000021.1:0-25947 GCA_964644705.1 uncultured candidatus Brocadiaceae bacterium
AAACGGGCGTCGCGTGGGTGATACAATGACAGTTGCAGGGAGCGGTGGGTGGAACGTTTCGGAACGGAGCGGGTGTGAATCCCCCGCAGTGCCGCGTTTTTTCGAAAGTACGTCGCATAATACAGCATAAAGGCGAAAGCATGTATCCAGAACTTATCGAGATACCCCTCCCCTGGGGGGGAAGCCTAACGGTTGCGTCCTATGGGTTTATGATTATGTGCGGTTTCCTTCTCGCGCTGTATCTGGCGCTCAGAAGGGCACGACACCACGGAGTCTCCCCGGAGGCACTTTTCGATTCGGCGATAGCCCTGCTGCTGGGCGGGATCATTGGTGCCAGGCTTTTTTTCGTCGCGCAGTTCTGGGAAGAATTGCATTTTGGCCAGAATCCCATTGAAATCATCCGCATTGATAAAGGTGGGCTTGTGTTCTACGGGGGGCTTATCGGTGGGACGATGGCGCTTCTCATTATGATGTGGAAGAAAAAGATGCCCTTCCGTGCCACGCTCGGAGTGGCGGCCAGCGTCATACCTCTGGCCCATGCATTTGGACGGATGGGGTGTTTTCTGAACGGGTGTTGCTACGGGCATATAACGGAGTCGTCGGTGGGCGTATGTTTTCCCCGTGTGCTCGAGGACGGCACCGTTCAGAACGAGATGTATAATGTGGGATCCAGACACATAGTGGGCAGCCTACCATTTCTTGACCACCTGCAGCGCATTCCTCCCCTGGTCAGCAAAACCAGCCACTGGTCTCAGCCTGTTCACGCGACCCAGCTGTATGCGGTCGGATATAACCTGATCATCTTTGGTGTGCTCAGTTATTGGTTGTCGCGTCGGCACCGTGCCGGAGAAGTCGCGTGGATGTACTGTGTCTTGTATGGGATAGCCCGATTCGGGAACGAAATTCTTCGCGCGACTGAGCCGATGATGCTCGGAATGAGCGTTGCACAGTGGATCTGCATTCCACTGATTGTATTCGGGATTGGTATGCTGGTGTGGGAACGATCAAAGCCGAGCGAACCACTTCCCGAGCCGATTCCCGCGGGCGAAGAAGCGGGCGAGGGTTCCAGCTGAATCACTCGCGCCTGCTGATCGCTATCAGATCTCCTGCGTTTTCGGAGCTTCTATCTGCTCTGCGATGCGACGCGCCTCCCGTAAAGCGGCCTCCCTGTTCGTTATCTCCCCATTGAGCTGTTTCTCCCGGACCGTTTCGAGGATGGTTGAGAAGGATGGTCCCGGCTCATAATTCATGTCAATGAGATCGTCGCCAGTGACCAGTCGGGGGGGATTAATTTCCTCCTCCCGGACCTCTTCGCGTTTTTGCAGTACGTATTCCAGATTATCAAGCTGCCCCCAGCTTGCCAGAGAATCGGCACGCACTAACTCGCACAGCTGTTCAAAACCCGGTTCGGAAAACAGTTGTTTGAGCGTGCTATCATTCATCTCTCTGGCGTCTTTGAAATACATGTGGCGTTTCGTGAGCCACGCGATACGTTCCTTTTCACGGGTTGGAAGTCGCAGACGATCACATACGTCGCGAACCAGTTCTTCCCCTATGCGCTCATGCTGGGGGAAGCGTAGATCATCGCGCTCCTCGTTGGCGGGTGGCTTGCCGATATCGTGGAGCAGGGCAGCCATGGCGACGACAAAGTCCGGATACGGGCCGAGTTTCTCAACCGAGAGAATGCTATGCACGAAGACGTCGCCTTCAGGATGGTAGTTGTCGGGCTGCTCGCATCCTTTGGTGGCGGCGAGTTCCGGGAAAACGCGCTTCAGCATACCCGTTTCGTCCATCAGCCTGAGAGCAGAGGCCGGATCTCGGTCGGTGAGTATGACGCGGAGTTCCTGCTGGATACGTTCGGGGGCCACGTTCGTGATCAGGTGGGCATGGTCCTGGAGGGCTTTTTGGGTGTTCATCTCCAGTGCAAAATCCAGGCGGGCGGCAAACCGGATAGCACGGATGAGCCGAAGGTGGTCCTCCTTAAACCGGTGTGCTGGATCGCCAACGGCCCGTATCACTCGATCGCGAATATCGGCCTGACCACCGGTCCGGTCGATGAGTTGTCCTTTGACCGGGTCCCAGTACATGGCATTGATAGTGAAGTCCCGTCGGTGTGCGTCTTCCTCCAGTCCCGAAAACTGCACCTTATCCGGCCGGCGCCCATCTGAATATGGCCCCTCGGCCCTGAAGGTTGCCACTTCGGTGCTTTCGTCCCCCCTGATAACAAGGACGACTCCGAACTGGCGTCCCACGGCACGGGTGTGCGAAAACAGGGCTTCCACCTCGTCCGGGTGAGCATTGGTGGCGATGTCGTAATCACGGGGAACATTGTCGATGATGAGGTCGCGTACGCAGCCCCCGGCAAAGACGGCATCGTAACCGTTTCGTTGGAGTTTCCGTACCACGTGCAGAGATTTGCGGAAGGATGCTGATTTGGGCCGGGGGAGCATAGGCGGCACCGGAAGATTCAAGTGTAGAGAGCAGTGGACCGTATTCTTACGGACGGGGATGGAAGCCCAAAGGCTGCGAAATCAGTTTAATCGTCCCGATCCGTATTGGCAATGTTTAATGCCGTGTTGTCGTGGAAAGAACAGGTCACTATAATCCTGTTTGGAGGACAAATTCTTTTCACTTTGATCGGGTTGATAATGGAACTTGCTGGTATAAAATCGTGGAGTTGCGCCGACCGAATGAAGCGGTTTCGAGAACGCATGGTCAGGGCGGAGCTGGAAGCATACTGGGTGGCTCACCTGCCAAATGTGCGCTACTTGAGTGGGTTCAAGGGGGATTCGGCCACCCTGATAGTCACCGATGATGAGAGTGTTCTGGTGACTGATTCCCGCTTTGAGGAACAGGCCGAAGCTGAGGCCAGGGTTGATCGCGTGCAGATTCGCGACAGGGGCATGGCCGAAACCGTAAGTGAGATGCTGCAGTCCTTCGGGAAGCCGCAGGTGGGACTTACGGGGGCGAATGTCAGCTATGCCGATGGGCGAACCCTCGAGGCGGCGTTACCGGCCGGAAGGGTGGCGGTGCGGGATGAGGGTTTGGTTGAGATCATGAGGGAACGGAAGGGGCGGGATGAGGTGAAAGCGATAGCCTCCGCGACGCGGCTATCGGAAAGGGCATTTCAGGCTTTTCAAGATGAAGTGCGTCCGGGACGGACCGAGAAATGGCTCGGGGCGTGGTTGGAATGGGAGATGAAACGACGTGGTGCGGAGGGGGAGGCTTTTGATACAATATGTGCGGCGGATGAGCATGCAAGCCTGCCCCATGCGCAACGCACGGAACGAGTGCTTGAGGAAAATAGTTCTTTGCTTGTGGACTGGGGAGCCCGATTGGATGGTTATCATTCAGATTTGACACGTGTATTGGGCGCAGGTACAATACCCCGCCGGGTTTATGGGCTTATTGAAATCATTGTGAAAGCGCAGGAAGCTGCCTGTGAGGTCATTGGTCCGGGGAGTACATGCTCTGAAGTTGATCAAGCGGCCCGTGATGTAATTGAGGAGGCCGGATATGGAGATCAGTTTGCTCACTCGCTCGGTCACGGAGTGGGGCTTGAAGTGCATGAATCCCCGCGTCTGGCACAGGATAACGAAAAAGAATTGCAACCAGGCATGGTCGTGACTGTTGAACCCGGAATCTACATACCGGGCGAAATAGGCGCACGCGTGGAAGATCTGGGTGTTATTACCTCAGAAGGCTACGAACGAATCAGTTCGCTGGATGTCAACGGTAACCTGCATATCTGATATGAAAAGGCGTCGGCACCAGGACGTGTTGTCCAGGTGATGTATTATTTGCTTATTTTATAATCTTTATAGAACAAAAGGATAGAGCAATGGATCTGATGGAGAAGATACGTCGGCTCGCCGACCTGATGGAAGAAACGGATCTGGCCGAACTCGAGGTTGAAGAGCCGGAACTTCGGTTAAAGCTGAAGAACGAATCGGCGGCTGGCCCGCAGGTGGTTCCCCAGCCAGCAGCTGCTGCCCCGGCCGCGCCCTCTGGTGATACTGAAGAGGGAGAAAGCGGTGAACAGGCCATGCCGGATGAGACGGATGAGGACCTGATTGAGATCACATCCCCGATGGTTGGAACGTTCTATCGGGCGCCGAGCGAGGGGGCCGAGCCTTATGTGACTGTTGGATCCGTTGTGGAACCGGATACCGTAGTGTGTATTGTTGAGGCCATGAAGGTTATGAATGAAGTGAAATCTGAGGTGTCCGGAGAAATCGTGGAAATTCTGGTCCAGAACGCTGAACCGGTTGAATTCGGTCAGGTTCTGTTCTTAGTGAAGCCACTCGACGAGTAACCAGCCATCCTGCTGATCCCTCATCTGGGTGATCAGCCGAGTTTATCCCACCGGAAGGACAAGTATGTTTTCCAGGGTTTTAGTAGCAAACAGAGGCGAGGTCGCGGTACGGATTCTGCGTGCCTGTGCTGAACTGGGCATTGAAACGGTTGCCGTGTATTCCGAAGCGGATGCCGGCAGTAAGTACCTTGAAATTGCTGATGACGCAGTGTGTATCGGTCCCGCGCCCGCTCCAGATAGTTATTTGAATATTCCCCGCATTATTGCCGCCGCGGAAATCACCAATGTTGACGCCATACATCCGGGATACGGTTTTCTGTCGGAGAAGGACGAATTTGCCGAGATCTGTGAAGAGTCGAATATAATATTTATCGGCCCCAGGTCCGGCACGATGCGAAAGATGGGCAACAAGGTCCAGGCACGCCGCATTGCGCAGGAAAACAAGGTGCCCACGCTGCCGGGCAGTGATGAACCAATGGAGGATGACGACAGGGCCGTGGAACTGGCCCGGGAGATCGGCTATCCCGTGATGATCAAAGCGTCGGCCGGTGGAGGCGGACGCGGAATGCGTATTGCCCATAATGAGATCAGCCTGCGCAACATGCTGGCTCTTGCGCGCACCGAGGCGGGACAGGCCTTCAGCGATGATTCGGTGTATGTGGAAAAGGTGCTTGAAAAACCCCGTCACGTTGAAGTGCAAATCCTGGCCGATGACCACGGAAACGTCTTCCATATCGGTGAGCGTGATTGCTCCATTCAGCGCCGATACCAGAAGTTGATTGAGGAAACGCCCTGCCCGGGAATTGACGACTCAACCCGTTCCGGGTTGTGCAAAGCGGCGGTGAAGCTGGCGAAAGCCGTGGATTACACCGGTCTGGGGACCGTTGAGTTCCTGGTTGATGATGACGGAAATTATTATTTCATGGAGATGAATACCCGTCTGCAGGTGGAACATCCCATCAGCGAGATCGTGTCTGGTATCGATCTGGTTAAAGATCAGATGCTTGTGGCCGGTGGAGAGGAACTGAATTACAGCCAGAGAAAAATCGAATTTGATGGCTGTGCGATTGAATGCCGGATCAATGCCGAGAACCCGGCCGAAGATTTCCGCACCTCTCCCGGTCGCATTACCGAATTCGTGGCACCGGGAGGACCGGGGGTGCGCATAGATACTCATGCGTATACCGGGTACAAGGTGCAGCCGTTCTATGATTCCATGGTGGCAAAGTTGATCTGCTATGGCCCCACCCGGCACGATACTCTTCGTGTCCTGCGTCGTGCTTTGAATGAGTTCAGCATTGGAGGCATCAAGACCACCATCCCGTTCTATCAGGATCTGATCGAGCATCGGGGATACGTCAACGGTGATTTCGATACGCATTTCGTGGGGGAGTTTTTGGGTAACGAGACGAATGCGGGAAGCTGACACCGTTGCGTATAAGGATGAACAGCTGGACCGTGAGCGATGAACCCGGATTAACCGCCGATCCGCTACGACAATCTACCAGTGTTTTTTCTGAGCCTGGTGATTTGCCCTCCTACTGTTTTAGTTGTCCCTCCATAGCGCGTTTATCTTTTGTGGTGACGGTAACAGTCGCGACGGGATGCGCTTTTCTCATTGTGCTCTGTAGGAGCGTGTTGTTGTGTCCGAATCAAAAACGCCAAGAATTCACGTCATAGCGTGCGGGGTAATTGCCCTGGATGTGGAAAGAGTAGCGGGAAAATGTGACCTGCATATTTCGACTGATTTTCTGCCGGGGGGGTTGCACGAACGCCCCATGGAGTTGCGTCAGCGCCTCCAGGAGTCGATCGATGTGGCGTCGAAAAAAAAGGGGTTGGACCGTATTGTTGTGGGATATGGTTTGTGCGGACGGGGGACCGTGGGAATACATGCGCGATCGGTGCCGCTGGTGATACCAAAAGTGCATGATTGTATTGCTTTGTTTCTGGGATCCGATGAGGCCTACCGGGAGCAGTTTCAGCGCTATCCGGGCACGTATTATATCTCAGCCGGATGGTTCGAAGAGAAGGTTGAGCCGTTAAGCCAGCAGGAAAAGGCGGCGCAAGTCAAAGGAAAGCTCGATGTGGAAGACCTGCAAAAGTTGTCCGAGCAATACGGGGGAGAGGAGAATGCTGAGGCCATTGCTGATTTTTACAACAGCTGGAAGGAGAATTACCAGCGTGCGGCATTTATCGACACGGGGGCCCCGGAAAAAGAATCTTATGCCGAGCATGCTCAGGAAATGGCCGAGCAGTTTGACTGGGAATACGAGCGCATCAAAGGTGATTTGACGCTGCTTGAAAAGGCTATCCTCGGGGAAACCTCCTCTGAAGAGATTGCGCTTATCCCCTCTCAACACGTGACGGCGTATGATCCTGTCGAGAACGGGCTCACAGCAGTGCCGGAATGGAAGGAAACGGAGGATGCCGGGCAGGCGGAAGAGACTGGAGAATCAGACGTTGAGCCCGTATCCAGCTCAACACCGGATGTCAGGATGGGACTGGGAATAGATGCAGGGGGGACCTACACTGATGTGGTGGTGTACGATTTTGAGGGGGATGAGGTCCTGGATAAAAGCAAGAGTCTGACGACCCGGTGGAACTACACCGTGGGCATCCAGAGCGCTCTGGACAATATCGATATCGATCTTCTCCAGAATGTTGGTATGGTTGCCGTATCGACCACTCTGGCGACCAACGCGATTGTCGAAGGTGAGGGGCAGAAGGTCGGGCTGATCATCATGCCGCCGTATGGCATTTTCGATCCCTCAGACGTGGAACATCGTCCTGTCGTGCCGGTGGCCGGTCGCATGGATATCAAGGGAACCGAGCAGGAACCGGTTTGTGAGGAGGAAATCCGCTCCGTTGCTCGTGATCTGGTTGCCGATGGTATTGGCGCCTTCGCTGTGTCCGGTTTTGCCAGCACTATCAACCCGCACCACGAGAAGGAAGTAAAGCGTATATTGGAGGATGAAACCGGGATCAGTGTCAGTTGCGGACATGAACTGTCGGAGATGCTGAATTTCCGGACCCGCGCCAGAACCGCGGTTTTGAACGCTCGCATCATTCCCCGGCTGCAGCGTTTCCTCCACCAGGCGGCTGAGGCCCTTCATTTGCGAGATATTGATGCGCGGATGATGACCGTTAAAGGTGACGGGACCTTGATGAGCACCGAAACCGCGGCGGAACGACCGGTGGAGACCATCCTGAGCGGTCCCGCGGCAAGTGTGGCGGGGGCACGTTACCTGACCGGACGCCACGATGCAACGGTTGTGGATATGGGGGGGACGACGACCGATACGGCCACCCTGGAATCCGGGGAAGTGAAGGTCAGTCCGGAGGGCACTCGGGTGGGAGACTGGCAGACGCATGTGCGTGCCCTGCAGATGCGGACGGAGGGACTGGGAGGCGACAGCTGTATCGCCTATGAGGATCGTGAGCTGCAAATAGGGCCCCGCCGGGTTGCGCCCTTATCCTGGGCCGCCACGGCTGATACTCGTGTGCTGGACACACTGACTTATATTGAACGCAATATTGACGATTTTGCCGCTTCAACCCGCGGGATGACTGTTGTTGCTCTCACGGGACGCGAGCCCCAGCGGGAGCTTGGAGAATCCGATGAAAAGCTGATAAATGCACTCAAACAAGGTCCCTGTTGCCTGTCGGAACTGGCCGAGCGGATGGGAAAGGGACACTGGACGCTACTCAACACTGAACGATTGGAAGAGGATCATCTGATTCAACGATGCGGGCTGACGCCCACGGACCTGTTGCATGTGAGGGGGCAGTTCTGTCGCTGGAACAGGGAGACGGCGCGAGAAATGTGTGAACTCTACGCTCGCATAATGGGGCACTCGCTGGAGGAGTTTGTTGACAGGTGCCTGAACCGGTTTGTGCGACGGCTGAGCAACGAAATCCTGAAAAAACAACTGGATCATCGGATTGATCCGGACGTGATGGATCAATGTCCGAGCTGCCAGGAACTGGTGAACTGCATGTTCAGGTCGGAGGGGCGCGTTAAGCTGGACATCTCGTTGCGAGATCCGGTGATAGGTATTGGTGCTCCGGTCCACTATTTCTTGCCCCGGGCCGGTGAACAGCTGAATGCTGAGGTCATCATACCGACGGATGCCGATGTGGCCAATGCCGTCGGGGCTATCACCAGTCACGTGGTGGTATCCCGGACAGTGCGCATACAACCAAACGAAATGGGCGATTTCGTCGTGGAGGGGCTTGAAGGAGCCCCCGCATTCCAGAAGATCGAGAAGGCCCAGAACTACGCAACAGAACACTTACAGCAGGAAGTCAGGGAAGAGGCCCATCGGGCTGGAACGAGTCAAACGCATGTTGAAACGCGGACCGAGGATCGGGTTACTCCCGCGGCGGACGGCACCGAGGTGTTCGTTGAACGTGTTATCAGTGCCAGTCTGTCCGGAGTTCCGGATGCCGCAGAGGAATGATGCTCGGCAGAAAATGAGGGTTTTGCCCTCAAAAAGTTGTCATGTGGGCATCCATGTCGTTAAACTGCATAGTGGGTTTGTAGCATGAAACTCTCCTGCTACTTGGGTTCTCGTCGAATCCGGGAGGTGGACGATGGCGTATCCGAGCGTCAAAGATCTGGGAATACCCGATGATACGGTTGATCAATGGCAGGATATAGTGAATCGAGTGGCGGGTTTCGCGGACGTTCCGGCAGCCCTGATTATGCGCGCCTGCCCCCCCAATGTTGAAGTTTTTGTTTCCAGTGATACCGAGGGGAACCCGTATGACCGAGGCGACGAACAGGAAGTATCCGGATTATACTGTGAGGAAGTTATCACGTCCGGTGATGAATTATGCGTGAAGGATGCTCGACGTTCACAACAATGGAAGGATAATCCGGACGTCGAACTGGGAATGATCTCGTATTACGGTTTGCCACTCCAATGGCCCGACGGGGAGGCATTCGGCACGCTGTGCGTGTTGGACGCGGAAAGGAAAAGTTACAGCGATGAGGCACGGGATCTGCTGAAAGCCTTTCAGGAAGTTATCGAAACCCATCTACACCTACTTTTTGAAAAACACCGCGCCGAGACGAAAGAACGGAAAACGCACCAGGTCCTGGACGTAGCGGGGGATATACTGGTGGTTTTGGATTCCGGGGGAACGGTTACGGACATAAGTGAGCCTGGTTGTAAGCTGCTGGGCTATGACCGGGATGACATTATTGGACAGAAGTGGATCCCGAATTTCCTGCCTGAGAAAACCCGATCCGGCGTGACAGAAGCTTTTCATGAAATTCTGGAAGAAAGGAAAAGGGATCAAACGGTATATGAAAACCCGGTACTTACTGCGGGGGGGGAAGAGCGCGTGATCCGGTGGCACAGCAGTGTGGTGGAGGGAGAAACGCGGGAGGAAATGAGGGTCGTGTCGGCCGGCTCGGATGTTACGGAGGAAAAACGCGACAAAGAGGCGCTCCGCCAGGCCCGTAATCGGTACCGCAGCATCTTTGAGCTGTCTCCCGAGGCGATAGTTCTGCTGGACAAAAACGGTCGAGTGGTCGATCTCAATGACAGAATTTGTGAATGGCTGGGGATGGAACGGGACAACATGCTGGGATTGCCCCTGGAGGAGAGCGACCGTCTGCCTGAGGAAAGCAAGCAAAAGGTGCGGGATAAGTTCGAGCGTCGGCTGGCAGGGGAAGATATTCCACCGTATAAAATAAAATTTTTTGATGAGAAAGGGAAGGAACGCATCGGTCTCCTGCGGGGGAAAATCATACGCACCAATGGCGATGAATTGAGAGATCTGGTGCTTATATCGGATATTACGGAGCAGGAAGAAACCCAGAAAGAGCTGGAAAAAACACTGGCGGAGCTGCGGGATGCACAACAGGTGATGCTTACTCAGGAACGACAGCGGGTGCTAACCCAGATGGCCAGTGGCATCGCTCATGATTTCAACAATGCGCTGTCCACCATAACAGGTTTCACCGAACTGTTGCTTGAGGTCCCCGATAAAATCAGTGACGAAGAGGTCGTTCGCCAATACCTGGAACGCATCCAGATGGCGGCGTCCAACGCGGCGGAAACGGTGCGGCGCATGCGCAAGTTCTATCGCCCACGCGAGGAAGAACCGATGGAACCGCTGGACCTGAACACACTGGTGGAGGAGAGCCTATCCATGACACGACCCCGGTGGCGAGATGAAGCGCGTGCTCACGAGGCCGATATCGAAGTGCAGGAAGATCTGGGCGAGAATGTGCGTGTGTATGGGAATAAAGCGGAGTTGCAGGAGATGCTGACCAATCTGATTTTCAACGCAGTCGATGCCATGCCGGAGGGGGGGACACTTTCTTTCCGTACCCGTCGGGAACAGAGAATGGTCCGGCTGGAAGTTGGTGACACCGGGGAAGGGATGCCGGAGGATGTGCAGGAAAAATGTTTTGATCCGTTTTTCACCACGAAGGAGGAAACGGGCACCGGACTGGGTTTATCCACTGTTCAGGGCATACTCAGAAGGCATAATGGGAATATATCGGTGGACAGCGAAAAAGGTGAAGGCACGACCTTCCGGATTTGGATCCCCATCGCTGAACGCGAAAGGGAGGAGGGGACCGGGACTGGGGAAGAGGTTGGTTATGCTCAGGCGCTGAAAATACTGCTGGCCGAGGACGAGCTTGAACAACGGACCATGCTGACAGAATACCTTGAGATGGACGATCATCACGTTGATGCGGCGGAAGATGGTCGGGAAGCGCTGGAGAAATTCATGGACGGGTGGTATGACGTGGTTATCACGGACCGATCGATGCCGGAAATTGGGGGCGATAATCTTGCAAAAGAGGTTAAAATGCAGGCACCGGGCAAACCTGTGATCATGGTAACGGGATTTGGCGACATGATGGATGCGGCGGGGGAGAAGCCTGAGGGCGCGGATCTTGTTGTTTCGAAACCTGTTAGCGTCAATGACCTGCGTGAGGCAATAGCAGAAGTTCTCGGGGGCCGGCAGCACGATTGAAAACAGTGTTTTTAGCTTTTCACGGCGCAAGTGGAACCTATTCGGCGTCGCCCAGGTGTTGTTTGAACCAGTCACCGGCCTTCCGGGCCACCTCATCGAGGGCGCCGGGTTCCTCGAACAGAAGCGTTCCCATTCCGGCATTGTCCCGCAGGGTTTTGGCCACCGCGCGGTTGCGGGGGCTGAACCGGCTGCTCCCACTACCATGGGCGAAAAGAACCAACCCGCCTGCACCTTCCGGAATGATAAGATTGCCATCCAGTGTCGCCTCGCCCGCCTGAATCTGCACATAACCCTCTTCCTGCTCTTCTCTTTCTGCCATGGGACTGTCCCCTCGAAAAATGCAGCCTTAGAAAGAAGAACCTGCCGTCCACTTTGATGTACTATAGGACAGTATTCAAGAATTGCAAAATTTTAGATTCCTCGATCCCATAACTTCCCAGATGGCCATCGCGGTGTCGGCCATGCCAGTCGGATCCTCCTGTTTTGAGAAGGTCAAAATCATCGGCCACCATTTCCGCGTAAAGCTCCTCGTTGCCGCTGGCTCCCGGCCGATATACCTCGATGCCGTCAAGCCCGGCGTCCACGTATCGTTGAACCGCCCTATCCAGCATATCAATCGTTGGGTGAGCAAAGACAGCATATCCGCCGGCATCATGGATAATGTTGATCGCATGATTTACTCCCATGATTCCCACCGGCGTGTAAACTTTGCCATCTTCCCCGAGATAGTTTTCAAATGCTTTATGGGTATTGGGGGTTCCGCTCTTTTCCACGATAAGCCGTGCCAGAGCAAGTCGCCCGGCATAACCCGGCCCGGCTTCCTGGTGTACCTCATTCATCGTGATCTCGATGCCGTCCCTTCTCAGGCCGTCAAGCATCTTCTTGAGTTGTTTTCGTTTCCGTTCCATTACATGTTTCAGCTCCTGGCGCAGGGGCTGATGGGTGGTATCGATGTCGTATCCCAGAATATGCACTTCCCCCAGTTCTTCATCCTCGGCGGTCATCTCAACGCCCGGTATCACTTTGATGTCATGTTTTTGGAGCGAACGTTTCAGGACCGCGACTCCATTCAATATGTTGTGATCGGTAAGGGATATGCAGCTGAGGTCGGAATGTTTGGCCTGGCGGGCAATTTGGGTGGGAGGTGTCAGCCCATCGCTCCATATACTGTGGATGTGAAGATCTACGCCTGTCATGTTTTCGGCCCTGTCTGGATCGTTTGGGAAACACAAGAATAATGCTTTACTTGTTTCAAAACAAGACCATCGGAAAAAAGCTCCGGAGCCGAGGCGTTTCTCAATACATGCTATCGACACTCTGGACGAACAAAGTATTCTCGGCAGATATGCCGCGGAGAAAGGGCGCGGCGGAACGCATACCGGAGGACCTTTTTTCGGAGCACATATTTTTCCGGGTTGACACGTTTCGAAGCGGGGGGTACAAACGTACTATTGAACGCGGGCATTTCTTATATCAGGAGGAGGTGGGTGAGCATGAGGAAACGGAACGTCGCGGTGCTGGTGGTGAGTTTGTTTGCTGTGTGGTTTGCTGGCTGTAGTCGCGTGGACTCGGTCCGGAAACCGGGATATGATTTCTCGACCATCAAAAAGACCGCCGTGGTGAGCGTGACGGGTGATTTGCGGGGAGCCCGTACGCGGAACCAGGTGGCAACGCTGGTGCAAAAGGAACTGATGCGCAAAGGATACGGTGTGATCGAACGGGAAGAGATCGACGCGATTCTGGAAGAACAGAAATTTCAGCGGAGTGATATTACCACATCTTCCGGGGCAGCCCGCGCCGGGCGGGTGCTCAACATACCCGTTGCTGTGATGACCGATATTCAGGTCCAACGGGATCGTGTGGACATGACGATGAAAATGGTGGACGTGGAGACGGCCGAAGTGGTATGGATTGGCGAGACAACCGGTCATTCTGGTCGTACCCTGGCCACGTTCGGTGGGGCTCTTGTGGGGGCCACAGCCGGGGTGGTGGCGGGTGGAGATGAAACAGGGCGCATTGCCGGTGGGGTTATTGGCGGTGCCCTCGGCGGCGCAGCAGGACATACTTTGACCCCCAGTGAAACCGATCTGGTCCGAAAAATGATTGAGAAAATCGGCACGGTCATGCCGTCGCATGTGGGAACCACGACGAAACCGTAGTCAGGATCTGCACAAGCGCACAGGAAGGCTGAGGCACCCAACACCATGGAAAGGAACGTGTGTTGGGTGCCTTATTTCTGCTGCCCCCCCAGGAAACAGGTGTTTAATGAAAAGAAATAACGACAATCCCGAGCAATATTCTATAGCGGTGGTTGCACTGAACAAGCCCATGCGCCGCTATTTTGATTACATTATCCCCGAAAGCATGAGGGGGTTGGTAAAGGTGGGGGGACGGGTGGAGGTGCCGTTTGGCCATCAGAAGTCCGTGCTGGGTTATTGTGTCGGGCTGCGAAGCGAGAGCGAGGTTCCAGAAAACAAGCTCAAAGAGATTCACAAACCCGTGGACAACGAACCATTGTTCACCCGGAAAATGCTACGTCTTGCCCGGTGGATGGCTGACTATTATCACTGTGCGATGGGGGAAGCGATGGCTGCAGCGGTACCGTCGGCGGTTCACAGCAAACGAAAGCGGAAAAAGATTCAGTCCGCCCGCTTATTGTTGGAACAGGAGGAAGCCAAAGAAAAAGCGGACGAAATATTTGATCGGTCCCCGGCCCAGAGCAAAGCGCTCCGCACTCTGGCCGGAATGGGTGGGGAGCCGTCGGTGGTGGAGCTCAAAAGAGCGGCGGGAGTAAGTCGTAGCAGCATCAAAGCACTTGCCCGAAAAGATCTGATCGAGATCGGGAAGAAGGTGGTGGAGAGGGAAGATCCGCTGGCGGGTCTGGACGCGGAATTGGAAGACCCCTATGAACTGACCCGGGAGCAGCAGGCCGCCTACGACACCATTACTCGACGTATTGAGCGTGGGCGTTTCGATGTTATGCTACTCCACGGTGTGACGGGCAGCGGGAAGACGGAAGTGTATTTGCAGGCCATTGCGGAGGTGGTCGACGAGGGAAAACAGGCCATCGTGCTGGTGCCGGAGATCAGTCTAACCCCCCAGACCGTGCGGCATTTCCGCAGCCGCTTTCGTAACCTGGCCGTTTTGCACAGTCGTCTGACGGAAAGTCAGCGGCGGCACTACTGGCATGAGATACGGGCGGGGGAGGCGGATGTGGTGATCGGGGCGCGATCGGCGATCTTTGCCCCCGTCCCGGAACTGGGATTGCTCGTGATCGATGAGGAGCATGAGAACAGTTTCAAACAGGATTCCGTGCCCCGCTACCATGCGCGCGATGTAGGAATCATGCGGGCGAAGTACGACGACGCGCTGGTGGTTTTGGGGACCGCCACACCATCCCTGGAGAGTTATTACAACGCCCAAACGGGCAAATACACAGCGTTGCACCTGCAACGCCGGATCGCCGACCGCCCCATGCCACCCGTGCAGATCGTCGACATGCGGGATGAATGGAAAGGGCACGGGCAGCCCCGGGTCATAAGCCATGAGCTGGAAGACCACATGCGGGATACGTTGAAGGAAGGTCATCAGGCCATACTTTTTCTGAACCGTCGCGGCTATTCCCCCACCGTGAAATGCCCCCGGTGCGGAGAATGTGCCGAGTGTTCTCGCTGCGAGATTACCCTCAGCTACCATCAGGAGATCAACGTAGTCAAATGCCACTACTGCGGGCTGGAACGACGTCCTCCTCCGCAATGTCCAGAGTGTGGATGCGAGGATCTCATGTACGGTGGAACGGGCACAGAACGGGTGGAACAGGCGGTGCAAGAGCTGTTTCCCGACTATGACGCCCTGCGTATGGATAGCGATACGATGAAGACCCGGACGGCGCACGAAGAGACCCTGGCAAAATTCCGTTCGGGAAAGGCTCAGATACTGGTCGGTACGCAGATGATCGCGAAAGGACTGGATTTTCCGACGGTTACCACGGTGGGGGTGGTGAATTCGGATGTCTCATTGCACCTGCCGGACTTTCGTTGTCGGGAACGCACCTTCCAATTGCTGGCTCAGGTGGCTGGCCGCACGGGGCGGGGACCGGCGGGGGGGCGAGTGATTCTGCAGACTTTTCTGCCCGATGACGAAAGCATACAGGCGGCCGCCCGGCATGATTACGAGCGGTTTGCCGAGAAGGAACTAAAAATGCGCCGAAGACTGCGATATCCCCCTTACGGGCGGATGGTCCGGTTCGTGTGCCGCGGGCGCAATCGGGAGGAGATAGTGGAATATATGGCCGATCTGGTCTCTCGCCTGCAAAAATTGTGTCAGGCCGCTGACGATGGCTCTCAGGTACTCGGCCCGGCGGCGGCCCCCATATCCCAAATCAAACGGCGCCATCGCCATCACGCGCTGCTGAAGTGCCCGAATTCCGCCTCCGCCCATCGGCGACTCGATGAGCTGGAAGGGCACCTGCAGGGGCCTTCGGGGGCTAAGGTGGTGATTGATGTTGATCCCATGTCAATGTTGTGAATTGTTGCCAGGAGGGAAAGGGGAAATATGCGTGGAAAGTAGCCGTGGGATTTACCAACATGTCTAAAGTTGATTGGCAGGTGCTCCGTCGTATGACCAAAATTTGTCCGCGCCGCAAAAACCACCCCGAAGGATGGAGATTCCGTCACACGAGATATCATTCAAGCCGGCCGCCCCCGAACATTTCACGAGTCGTCAGTTGCGTCGTACGGCGAACAGGATTGAAAGTTGTGTATGGTGGTGGCTACCCCGTAGAAAGGGTGTATGCGCTGGTTTCCTCTCCCCGCTCGCCAATTTCTGGGATCAGGCTGTGTTGAGAATGACACAAAATACACTCAGGCAGGCGGTGTACGCTTTTCAAACGGGCGAGTTATCCGTAAAATCGGAATGGTTCTCGGTTGTACGCAGCGGCATCATAAGCTGAGAGAGACGGTCAATGCCTCTGACTCTATATGCGCGGGAACGAAAACTGCCATACTGTTGCTTCCAATTCAATGATTATGGAGAAAACACTGGTGAACAGAAAAACAAAAGGTTCAGTGTTTGTGGTCTGCCTGCTGGCGGCGTTCGTCCTGATGTCTGTGCAGGTCCCGGGACAGGAAACGAATGGGGACCGGCAACAGGCTCAGCAGTTGATCAATGATCTGAGGGAAACCGTTCCGTATGAACGCGGGCCGGTTATGGGCGAGATCGAAGCGCTCGGTTCCGTTGCCGTGCAACCGCTGACGCAGGTGGTTGGAGAGTGGAAAGCGCAGGGAGATCGTGGATACGTGAGCTGTTGTATGATCATCCTCGGTCGGTTGGGCGCCGATGCGCGGCCGGCCAGTAAGGCGCTGGTGGAAGCGTTACAATCATCATCGGCCCATATCCGCTTCTCTGCCGCTAAAGCGCTCGGCAATATTTGGGCGGGGCAGGGAGGAGATGATAATCCGCCCACTGACTTGAACGGCGCTCTGGCCGCCGCTCTGTATTCGACTGTGTATGAGGGGGGTGGCGCCGAAGTGCTGGCACCGGCGATGGCCCTGAAGAAGATCAACGGGATACCCATTGATACAGGGGAAAAAGCGAATGTGGCTTCCCTCTCTGCCGTTAATCTGAGACGTCAGGTGGGACGATGGATCGCCCGTCATCCTGAGGCATTTCCCGAGTTCGAAAATCAACCATGGCAGCTGCTGCTGGCCTATATTATGCAGCGACCTCGTTCAGAAAAGGCCAAAAAAGCCAAAAAACTACTCATACGAAACCAGCCGCTGTCTGCGATTGCATCGATCACGGACGTCTGTTTGTACCCTCAAATTAAAGTGGAAAGTCCGCACTGGAAGGAGCTGGCGGACATTTTGACCGGACTGACGGAGGTTGATATGCCCCGGGAGTCGGATAAATCCGATAGTGAGCTGGTGACTGATTGGAGAACGCGCTGGCTCAAATCATTGCGGGACCGAACCAGTAAAAAGTATCGGGAGTACGCACTGGATAAGATAGACGCGCTTATTACTAAAGCCCGCGAGAATCCCAGCCGGGATATTCTGGGGCGGGTGGATATGATGAAAGGTGTTTTGCTTCAACAGCTTGACTCCCCCGACCAGCTGCCGGGCAACCTTTCTCCGGAGGCGCGCAGCATGCTTGAGACTCCGCTGCAGATAAAAGCCCAATTTGCGAAAACATTGGCTGCCCTGGAAAAACATACCGAGGGCCATCGCCGGCTGCAGGACACCAAAAATCTTCAAAGAATAGCCTCTATGGAAAGCGGTCGGATTGTGGCAAAGCAGTTTTTGGACGAACTGGTTGATGTTGCCCAGAAGGAACAACGGAGGCAGATATTAGGGGCGTTGGGGCGTCTTTTCCGGGATTCAACGGGTGTTCCCATCGTTCTACGGAATCTCAATCAGCAGCAGAAGAAGAAACGCCTTAACGAGTGGTTGGAACAGGTGCGGACGGCAGACGACCGTGTTTCGAAAGAGAACTGATCGGGGAGGAGTTTTGTATCGGGTTAAAGGGCTTTTGAGACGAATGGAGTAGTGGCATGAAACGCTGCCTGCGTCCGATTGTTCTCATACTTTTCCTGTTGTCTGCCGTGGCTTCCGCTCGGATGAACAGCCCTTATCAGCCGGGGGCGTCGGATGAAAAGATTTATTACGGCAGTTTTACGGAACGGCCAAAACATCTGGATCCAGCGGTGGCCTACAGTGCCGATGAGTACCGTTTCATCTGTCTGATTTACGAGCCCGTGGTGCAATACCACTATCTGAAGCGCCCCTATCAGCTGTGCCCCCTCACTGCCCGCGAAATGCCTGATTTCCAGTACTTTGATGCCGACGGGAATCCACTTCCGGATGACGCGTCGTCCAGTAAAGTGGCTCGGACCGTCTGGACCATCCATCTCCAGAAGGGAATCATGTATCAGGAGCATCCCTGTTTTGCCCGAGATGAGGAAGGGGCGTATCTCTATCGCAATCTGTCTGCGGAAAATATGGATGGTGTCCGCAGTCTGTTCGATTTTCCGCATACCGATACCCGTGAACTGAAGGCGCGGGATTATGTCTATCAGATCAAACGACTGGCCGATCCGCGCCTCAACTGTCCTATTTTCTCCTCCGTTGTGGGCGAATACATTGTGGGGATGCGGGAATACGCCCAGCAATTACAGGCCCGTATTCAGCAAATCCGCGAGAAACGAAAAGAAAAGGCGGGCATTTTTTACAATCGCGAAGAGGATGAAGAGAAAAATCCCATTGTGCTGGATTATGATTCCCTGCCGGCCGATGGGCTCGAAGTGGTTGATGATTACACGTTCAAAATTACGCTGAATCGCAAATATCCACAGTTTCGCTACTGGCTGGCCATGCCGTTTTTCTCCCCCATGCCCGAGGAGGCGATTCGTTTCTACAGGCAGAAGGAAACCATCCAGCGCAACATCACACTCGACCGCAATCCGGTGGGTACCGGACCGTTCCGGATATCGAAGTTCAAACCGAGCTGGCGGATTGTATTGAAGAAGAACAAACATTACGACCACGATCAATATCCCACCACCGGTGAAAAAGGGGATCGGGAAAAGGGGCTCCTGGAGGATGCCGGCAAAACGTTACCACTGATCGACAAAGCCGTTTACAGCATGGAGCGAGAGTCATCGGCCCGATGGTGGAAGTTCATGCAGGGCTACTACGATATTTCGGGAATCTCCTCCGAGAATTTCACACGCGTGATGAACCTTTCTGGTCCGCAGAGCACCCTCAGCGAACACATGAAGGAAAGGGGGATCCGGTTGCGGACCTCGGTTCAAACCACTGTCTTTTACATTGGGTTCAACATGCGTGATCCGGTTGTTGGGGGGCGCACCGCCAGAAAACGGAAGTTGCGCCAGGCCCTCAGTATCGCGATCGATCGGGAGGAGTACATCCAGATATTCATGAACGGTAGAGGTATTGTTGCCCATAGCCCTATCCCCCCCGGCATTTTCGGTCATCGCACAGGGAAGGAGGGCATGAATCCCCACACGCACAAATGGGACCCGGAGCGGGGCAGGGCGGTCCGGCGCAGTGTTGAATATGCGCGCAAACTCCTGGCGCAAGCGGGGTATCCGGAGGGCATCGGGCCGGAGGGCAACAGATTGAAGCTGGAGTACACCACGGTTCACAGACCCGGCCGGGCCGTGTATTTGCAGTGGTTGAAAAAGCAGTTCAGCAAACTCAATGTAAAACTGGTCATTCGCGAGACGGATTATAATCGATTCCGTGAAAAAGTCAGCACGGGAAACTACCAGATTCTGAGCTGGGGCTGGAACGCGGACTATCCGGATCCCGAAAATCTACTGTTTCTTCTGTACGGCCCCAACGGCCGCGTGGAGTATAACGGAGAGAATACGGTCAATTATGCCAACCCAGAATACGATAAGCTCTTCGAGAAGATGAAAACTATGCCCGATGGCCCGGAGCGCCGCCGCATTATTTACCGGATGGTGGACATCCTCCAGCGGGATGCGCCCTGGGAATTTGGTTTTCATCCCCAGTCTTACTCGCTTTATCATGAATGGGTCCGAAATGTGAAACCGAACAATATGGCAAATAACACCCTGAAATATTACAACATTGACGGAGACAGGCGAGCGGAATACCGTACAGAATATAACCAACCGAGGTGGTGGATCGTGTTAACGGTGATCGGGGTTTTGATCGTGGCCATAACACCGGGTGTTGTTCGAGCGATCCGAAGGGAGATGAGCTGATGTGGGCCTATATCACACGGCGGGTGCTGTATTCTGTACCGATCCTGATCTGTGTGAATTTGCTCACTTTTTTCCTCTTCTTCTACGTCAATACGCCCGATGACGTGGCTCATACCGTTCTGGGAAACAAGTATGACAATCCCGCGACGGTGTACCGGTGGAAAAGGGAGCATCGGTATCACCTTCCCATGTTTTTGAACGTTCAGGACAGTGTCCTGTACCTGAGCAATTCTGGACGGGTTCCCACGGGTGTGAAGGGCGCTTTGAGCGGATACGAAATCGAGTCCTTTGCTCTTGGTGAGAATTACTTAAACGGCGACCGGCGGGGAAACAAGGAAGGCGAGGGGAAGAAACAACGTTATCAGCGCTCGCTTCGCTTGCGTATCGATGAAATAGTCAAAAAGGTTGACGGAAATGAGATCATTATTGTCGATTGGCCGGGTATGAGTGATGTTCAGGCTCGAATTCTCAGCTCTCTGCTGGAAAAGGCGGTCCCGTTTATTGTGATCCGCAGGCAGGACAAGACCGTGCCCCGTCCTCTCCGGGTGGCACCCGTAAGTGAGTACACGATCCCGGCGGGAAGTGCTGGCGAAAAAGAACTTGCCACGTTGCGGAGATACATTGACGAACAGCAGGCGAAGGGAACGGGGATCCTAACTGAGACCATCTTTTTCAATAAGTCAGTGCGTCTGTTCTGGTTCGATTTTGGCAAATCGGATCGTGAAAACGTGGATATTAGCCACCAGGTGCTCACCCGGATGGGGCCCTCACTGATGATTACGGTGCCGGCGTTTGTGCTGGGGTTGGGTATAAACATATTTATTTCGATGATTGTGGCGTATTGCCGGGGCACTTACGTGGATCGAATGGTGGCGATCGTATGTATCATTCTGATGTCCATTCTGTCTCTTTTCTATTATTTCAGCGCGCAACTTGTGTTTGGCGTGTGGCTGAAGATTTTTCCCGTCAGCGGGTATCAACCCGGATTCGGTGCCATTCGTTTCGTGCTTCTGCCCATTATCGTTTCGGTGATTGTGGCCCTGGGACCGGGTGTGCGTTTTTATCGGACAATATTTCTGGAAGAAACCAACGAAGAATACGTGCGCACCGCGCGGGCGAAAGGGCTCAATCAGGCTGTCGTTCTGTTCAAACACGTTCTGAAGAACGCTATGATCCCCATTTTGACCAATGTCGTCATGGTCATTCCCATGTTGTTTGTGGGAAGTCTCATTCTGGAGTCATTTTTTGCCATCCCGGGGCTGGGACGGTTCACGCTGGAGGGAATACAGTCGCAGGATTTCCGCATTGTCGGTTCCATGGTGTATCTGGGTTCATTCCTTTATATCGTGGGGCTTATTCTCACCGATATCAGTTATACCCTGGTTGATCCTCGAGTCAGGTTGGAATAAATGAATTTCGAACCCGTATTCCTCTATTCAGATATATTCTTTTTTGCCTTCGTGGGCATCCTCATCGTTTTAGTCATATGGGGACGCCGACGGGAGGACTATCGTGAAGCCACGCGGCGGATATTCTCCAACTGGTGGGCGACGGTGTGTCTGGTGATAATTATCCTTTACGGGGGGATAGCCCTGCTGGATTCGATGCATTACCGACCGGTGCTTCGGACGAAAACCGGCGAGGTGGCCAGAAATAAAAAAGGAGATAAGCTGTATGGCAATCTCCGGTCCGTTCTGGATGCCGTACTTCTGCGCGTCTATCCGGGAATCAAGGAGAGTGACGGCCGGATCAATATCAGTTTTGAGAAGAGCTATTCCGGGCCACTGGCGGAGAGAAGCTATGATAAAATGATAGATAAAGAATCGGGCAAATGGAGTTATCGGCCTCTGAAAAGACAGGGGGTGCACCTGTTGGGGACCGATAAGGCGGGCGGAGATGTGTTTTATAAGTTGATTAAAGGTATTCGCACGGCCCTGATTGTGGGGCTGGTGACCACCATGATCGCCGTGCCATTCGCTATTTTGTTTGGCGTTACGGCGGGATATTTTGGGGGAAAGGTGGATGATGTCATCCAGTTTATCTACATAACGCTGGGCAGCATCCCGAGCATTCTGCTGATAAGTGCCATGATGATGATTGTGCGCGTGCGGATGGATGTGGGCGGCGGACACGGCCGAATGTATCTGCACGACGACAAGGTGGTGTTGTTCCTGTGCGCCATTCTCGGTCTCATCAGCTGGTCCGGCCTGTGCCGTCTGCTCCGTGGGGAAACCATAAAAATTCGTGAGCTGGACTATGTTCAGGCCGCCCGGGCACTGGGAGTCAGCGATTTTTTCATTATTCTCCGCCACGTTGTCCCCAATGTCATCCACGTCGTCCTCATCAGTGCCATACTCCGATTCAGTGGCCTGGTTATGGTTGAGGCCATCCTGGCCTATATCAAGATCGGAGTTCCGTCGGGTATCCACAGCTGGGGACGGGTCGTGGATGGGGCTCGGGAACAGCTGGGGCGGGACCCTATGATCTGGTGGCCGGTGTTCGGGGCGTTTCTGTTCATGTTTTTTCTCGTTCTCTCCATTAATGTTTTCGGCGACGCTCTGCGCGATGCGCTTGATCCCAAACTGCGACAGTAAACGAAACTAAAAATGACATCTGAAGATCACCAACAGACCCCGGTTTTGAACATCCGCAACCTCCACACGCGGTTTAATACGCCCGAAGGACAGGCGGAAGCCGTTAACGGGATATCCTTCCGGTTGCAGCGTGGCGAAATTTATGCCCTCGTTGGAGAGTCCGGATGCGGCAAGAGCGTTACCGCCCGATCCATCATGCAGATTCTGCAAAAACCGGCCGGACGTGTCGTGGAGGGAGAGGTGTTGCTCGCAGGGCGGGATATCATCAAAATGTCGGAACCGGAAAAACGGCGCGTGCGGGGTGACCGGATATCAATGATCTTTCAGGAACCTCAGTCCAGTTTGAACCCGGTATATACAGTGGGGAATCAGCTTCGGGAAGTGCTGCGAGTTCACCGTCGAATGACTCGACGGGAGATGCGGGAGGAATGTGTCCGACTGCTCGATCGTGTGGGTATCTCCGATCCGGCCCAGCGAGTGGAAGAATACCCCCATCAGCTGTCCGGAGGTCAGAAGCAGCGTGTGATGATTGCCATGGCGGTGGCGTGTCGTCCTGAGGTGCTGATTGCCGATGAACCCACTACCGCGCTCGATGTTACCATTCAGGCTCAGGTCCTCAACCTGTTGCGGGAACTGCAGGAGGAGATGGGAACGTCCATACTTCTCATTACTCATGATCTGGGTGTGGTGCGGCAGATGGCCGATCGCGTGGGCGTTATGTACACTGGCAAAATCGTCGAAACGGCCAGCTGCGAGGAATTGTTTGACAATCCACTCCATCCCTACACGCGGAAACTTCTGGAGTCCATTCCCTCCCGAATGGGGCGTGGCGAGCGGCTATCGGTGATTCCTGGCGCTGTCCCCGCGGCTCTCGATTTGCCGGAAGGATGCACCTTTGCCGACCGGTGTTTTGCGTCGCAGGCTGATTGCCGGTGGAAATTCCCTCCCCGAGAGGAGGTGCGTCAGGGGCATGAAGTGGCGTGCTATCACTGGCGGACCGAGGAAGAAAGCACGACCGGGGAAACGGAGGAAAAAAGCGAAAGGTCAGGTAAGGGAACGCTGTTGCGTCTGGAAGATCTGAAGGTGTATTATCCCATCCGCAAAGGTCTTTTGAAACGCACGGTTGGACATGTTCAGGCTGTAGATGGCGTGAGCCTGGAGGTGCGACCGGGGCAGAGCGCGGCTCTTGTGGGGGAATCGGGATGTGGTAAGACAACGCTGGGGAAGGCGATAATGGGATTGGAGGATGTGTATGATGGCACGATTCATTACGGCGACATCGACCTGTCGACGTTGCGGGGGCGCCGACTGAAAAAACTGCGTCAGCAGATCCAGGTCATCTTTCAGGATCCCTATTCATCCCTCAATCCGCGGATGCGTGTGAAGGATATCGTCGGGGAAGGATTGAAAACGCACGGTTTGCGGTCGGAGCACGGAGGGTATGAAGCGCGGATCGGTGATCTGCTGGAGAAAGTGGGGCTGTCCGAAGACGCGAAAACCCGTTATCCGCATGAGTTTTCTGGAGGACAGCGTCAGCGCATCTGTATCGCCCGGGCGCTGTCGGTCGATCCAGAGGTGATCATCTGCGACGAGGCGACGAGTGCGCTGGATGTGTCCGTGCAGGCCCAGATGCTGAACCTGTTGAGCCAGCTGCAGGATGAGCTGGGGCTTTCATATCTTTTCATAACCCACGACCTGAGCGTCGTCGAGTATTTTGCCGATTATATTTATGTGATGTATCTGGGGGAAATCGTAGAACGGGGACCGGTGATGGATATATTCGAGATGCCTCGTCATCCCTATACAAAGGCTCTTCTGAAGGCCGCTCCGACCATGGAGGGAGAAGCGGGGGCGCCCAAACTGAAGCTGGGGGGGACCGTGCCCTCGCCATCAGATCCGCCCCCCGGATGCAGGTTTCATACACGATGTCCGATTGCCCGCGAGGTCTGCGAGCACGAAGAGCCCCCGAGCTTACACTTTGAGAACACCAACCTGCGCTGCCATGCCTACGCGGGCGGCGAAGAAGAAGCATGGGGGGGCTGAGGGAGGGTAATCGGCGCGGTCATGCGGCTGTACGGCGCTTGCGCGCGGTAGAACTTGCATTCCGTATTATGCCTCTATATAGTACATATTAGAAGTTGAACAGAAAAATGACGTAATTGCATACCGACGTGTTGTCGGGGGGACGGCAGACTGGCGTTTCGGTTAATGCACGGCGTTCGTCGCCATGGCGCCGCGGATCCAATCACTTTTTTACAGGACCGCTGATATGACCCGGAAAAGAATCTTTAAATGCCTGGCCGTTGTGGTGCTTGCCCTCCTGATGTTCCCTGGATTGTCTGAAGCGGGGCCAAAAAAAGGTTCCTACGACTACCGGCAGTCATGGTATGAGGAGGGTTTACCATCCGTAAACGTATATCTATTGCTGCATTTCGGTGAAACAAAACGGGAGCTCAGCGACCGGGTAAAAAATCGAATCAAAAACTGGGAAGCGGCCAAAAAGCGTGTGGACAGCGGTCGGAAGGTCGAGAAACTTGTTGCAAACGTGGACGATGTTGAGGCGGGGCAGGATGAGGAACTGGCGGCCCTGGCGGATCCCAATCGAGAGAAGAGAAACTGGGCGCCCGATCCCCTTAATCTGTCCGAACTTGGCCCCCGCGAGATAAAGGATTTCAGCTGGCATCGCAAGGTTTTTAAACTTGATGATGGTGTATCGATTGTCGATGAAGGCAAATTCGGCACGGGACTGAAATGCAGCGGTGAGGGCCGCATAGTCTGTTCCGGCCTGCGGTCCGATCCGCCCGAGGATTACCCCTGGGAATTCAAGAACAAAAGACAACACGCCGGCGTGTCCGTCTGGGTCAAGATCGACGAGTATCCGGAGGAAACCCAGTGTATTCTGCATTCAATAGGAAGAGGCACCCTGGACGAGATGGACGAGCGAACCCGGGCCGCGAAGCTGCTCTTACATCCGGACGGGAAAGTGGAACTTCTCCTGCGTCACCGTCATGGCCACCCCCGCTGGCAATCCATGTCGGGGAAGAAGGATGGTAAAAGGGCATGGTTGAATACGCCGGTGGAGGATATCGTCTCCAAAGAACCCATCCCGACCGGCGAATGGGTCAGGATGCGGATCTACAACAACACCCCCATCGTCCAGGGCCCTGGCTGCTACCGGGCCGAGCTCTCCATCAACAGCGTCAAGCAGGATTCATTTCTCACCCCCAGGGGAGTGAGCTATGGCGTTGAGCCGGGCACTCTTATCATCGGCAACAGCCTGGAGGGCG
>CAZXYF010000022.1:0-25864 GCA_964644705.1 uncultured candidatus Brocadiaceae bacterium
TGGGTCAGGCGCGTTGCTTTCTGGAACGCGGCGCGGTAATTCTCCTCTCCCACATGATTTTGCACCTGCTCCATACCCTTCTGGAACTGCACCATTTCCAATCGCTTTTTCAAACGAACCGCTTCCCGGGCCTGGGGCGCTCCGGGATATTCATCGATCAACTTCTGCAGTTGCGAATAGCCCTCTTCAAAAGGAGGCGATTCCTGATCCATCATTCCCCGAACATCCGCAAGTGTTTGATTCAGCTTTCTTCGGCGCTTTTCCTGCCGTTTTTCAAATTGCTCCCTGATCTTGCTGGCACGGCGCCCGGCGTACGCCAGCGATCCGTAGCCGAGCCCTGCCAGAACAAGAGCCACAACAGTCAGAAACACCACATCTCCAAAATTGGCCCACCGTGCGCCCTGTCGAGTCTCTTCCCTCTTTTCAGCCTTCTTTTGCCCGTCCGACGAAGCTGCGCTTTGCTGCATCTGTGCATACCGGCTTTCTTTCGGGCCGGCCGCCTGACGTATGCCCTGCATATCCTCGTCATCTTCCTGCGCCACCATGTCGAACTTGAACACGTTTTTGTTGAGCCGGATCACGTCCCCCGGTTTGATCACCTCCCGCTCGGTCACCTCCCGCCCATTCAAATAGGTGCCCTTTTTGCTGTTCAAGTCCGCAACATACCACAGTCCATTGATATAGGATATCTCACAGTGAAACCGACTTACCGAGGGGTTAGACAGTTTAATCTGATTCCGTTTGGACCGCCCCAGAGTGGTCACCCGCGTCTGCTCAAGCCGCCAGCGCGCACCGGGCTCTTGCCCCTGAATCATGATTAAAATCGGTACTTTTTCTGGCACAGTTCTAAGTCCTTACCAGAGGGAATTGAGTTGATGGAGGTCAAGTGCTACAGCGGGCTAAAAGAGGCGGATCTGACTGTGTTTCACGGGTTATGAACATATATACGTTACCAATAGATCCCGCAATTTTCAAGATATGCCGCGCCCCGATTTGCCCATCGGATTCTATCAGCATTCTCCGTCGGATGGGCCGCAAGGTTCTATGCCGCGAACAAATCTCAACCCTTCCGGTGAGGGTCAGCGTCGTCAAGACACTCAAGCACGGCCTCTATGTCCGCGGGTAACGGAGCCGTCACGCTTGTCCGGGGGGCGTCGCGCCAGGAAGCATCATACGCAATGTGGCGGGCATGCAAAGGACAGCGATCAATCAACTCCTCGGAGGGATCCATCACCCGGTGACCAACGATTTCGTTGAGAGCTGCCCCCGTAAACCGTTCCCGCCGACCATACAGGAAATCCACGACAAAGGGATATCCCACCGACTGCATATGCACCCGCAGCTGATGCTGCCGCCCTGTCCGCGGTTGCATCTCCAGCAAGGTGAAATGCCCAAAACGCCGCATCACCGAGACCCGGGTAACGGCCCGTTTCCCGGATTTTTCATCGGGGACCATCGCAACAACACTCTTATCCGATCGGGACAGCGGCATCTCAATGAGGTATTCGTCGCGCGGGAACACTCCCTCAACCAGCCCGATATAGGATTTCTCCACCTGGCGTTCCTGAAATTGCAGGGACAACTCCCTGCTGGCGGAGGTGTTTTTGCCGATCAGCATCACGCCGGAGGTCTGTTTGTCCAGGCGATGCACCAGATGCGGTCGCACGTACGGTCCGTTCTCTCTGACGTTGCGGTTCACGTAAGCCAGCAGTGAGTCATAGAATTCGCGCTGCCGACCCTCCCGGTCGGGCAAAACCGGCACACCCGGCGGTTTGTTCACAGCCAGGTGGGCCGAATCCTCCTCCAGCACATCAAGATCAATTACGCGCAAAGGGGGAGGACTCATGTCAAGCTGGCCGGGCACTGTCACCGTATCACCATCACGGACCGTCGCGGAAAGCGGCACGTTTTCCCCGTTCAACTGCGCTTTCCCCTCCGCGATCAGACGCCGCAGCGTGGTTTTCGACTCTTTAATTATCCTCAAACTCAATGCTTCCAGTATCGACATCCCGTCCAGATCCGCGCTAATTTCGAGCTGCTTCGTGTCCATTGTCCCGATCAAAGAAAAAGTTAGATGTATTCCGGAAGATCACTCCGTTCCCGGAATCCCCCGGCCGTATAACCGCAGCAACTGAATTTGCCACTTTTTACGCACGGAGCTCAGAAGGATCTCGACCCGAAGCGTATCATCGTAAATCCCCCCCTGCTGCCAGATGTAGGGGATATCATACAGCGCCATTACAGTGTCAGGGCCGACATACGCAAACATCGGCCTCTCCTCCGCTTCGGGCCAGTCGGGGAAAGAGAACTGGCGGACCCTTTCCAGATCATTGATCAGAGTATAGGTCTTCCCCTGCACCCCCAACCAACCCGCCAGCCAGCCGGGATCACCCCTGCGTTTCAGCGCCGCCCGGGTATCGGGGAGGATCGTCATGATCTTACCCACCTTCCCTTTTTCCAAAGCCCGCATGAGCGGTCGTATGACCGATGTGATTCTCTCAGCTTCTTCGTTGGGGAGGTCCAACACCTCACCTGGCTTCGGTTTTGTGAGCGACAGATCCGTGATCATCCATTTCCCGCCGTCCCAGACCAGATCCAGCGAATCCCTGAAAGTAACCCCGTCGCTGTTGCAACCCACCACTTCAATTCTGGCTCGGGACTGGCTCAACTGACGGGGGTTCACTTCCGAGAATGTCAGCCCCGTTCGCACACGATAGCCGGTGTATTCCCGCAACCAGAGAACATTCAAAACCCGGTTGCGCAGGGCTCGTTTTCGGGGTTCTCTGACTTCCGGGCTTATCATCCCCATCACACCGGATACATTATCATTGCGGACCGCCTCGCTGTACCGCCGCAGCGCATTTCTCAGTTCCTTTTTACGGTCTGCAATGAGAGCACCTCCCGTGGGGGCACGACTCGCACAACCGAAACACATCGCAACAACGACGAGAGCAAGAATCACTACCGCATATCGGCGCATACTATCTCCTTCCCCAGTAGAATATCGCAATAACATCAGTTGCCGTTCGACCGCAGTTTTTGACGCCGTGGCGCGAAAGTCAGACGGAGAAGTGTCCAGATACCACCAAATACCTCTCTCCACGAAATCTTGGACTCTCCTCGTTCACGCTGTCGGAACGTGATAGGGACCTCTCCTATCCTCCAGCCCCGCCCCAGGCACTGCCACAGCATTTCCTCCTGAAAAGCAAAACCCCGAGCGCGAATGTTGTCGAATGGTATCTGGCGCAACGCCTCCGTGGCAAAACACCGAAACGCCCCGGTACAATCCTGAACCGTGCCCCCCAACACCAGGCGGGCAACACGATTGGACAGATCGCTCAACATAACTCGTCGGGGTGGCCAGTTTTCCCAGCCCCCACCCGGGACGTAGCGGGATCCCAAAACCACCTCGCATGTCAGGCTTCGCTCCAGCATCGCGGGAATCCGCTCCGGTGGATGCGAGAAATCGGCGTCCATCGTCAGAACCCGATCATAGCCCTCCCCCTCGGCCCACCGAAATCCCGCAATATGTGCCGTTCCCAGGCCCATTTTGCCGGATCGGCGCAGCAAATGCACGCGGGGGTCCTGAACCTCCTGTCCCCGCACGATCTCCGCCGTTCCATCCGGAGAATTATCATCAACCACCAATACTTCTATGCCCCGTCCCTGCTTGAGAACGGCGTCTATCAACCCGATAATATTATCCTTCTCGTTATACGTCGGGATCACCACAAGTGATCTCAGGTTATCAGCGGGTTGTTGTTCCATGATCAGGATTTGAACAGGAAGATTTTGTGATCACACAGCACTGATCCTCAGTATAATTCACAGGATGAGATCCACCAAACGATCCTGCCGGGACCTGCTGCCCTCCCCTTCATCCTCTCACATCCCACACAAGGTGAAAAATGTTTACAGGTATCGTCGAGACCGTCGCCGACGTCCGATCAGTTCGTAATAAAGGCTCTGCATCCACCATACGTCTCGACATGGGATCTTTACGCAACGAGGTTGAGGTGGGAGACAGCGTGATGATTAACGGTGTCTGCCTGACGGCCACGGAGCTGACCCAGGGGTTGTGGGACTTTGACGTGTCATCGGAGACGCTGCGGCGCACAACCCTTGGTTCTTTACGTTCAAATTCTATCGTGAATGTGGAGCTGGCCATGCAACCCGCGAAACGTTTCGGGGGACATTTTGTGAGCGGCCACGTCGATGGTACCGGACGGATACGCGACCTGGCTGACCAACCGGGCGAAACCAGAATGGGGGTAGAGGTTCCCTCCGACCTGAGTGACCTGATGATTATGAAGGGGAGCGTCGCCGTCGACGGAATCAGCCTCACAATAGCGCAGCTTTCGGATGGATATTTCGAAGTGAGTCTGATCCCCCATACTCTGGAAACCACCACCCTGTCCGATAAACGGGTGGGAGACAATGTCAATATCGAATGCGACATGATCGGGAAATGGGTTCGAAAATTCACCGGAGAGAGGGGGGCACAGAGCTCACAGAGCAATAACCTGACTCTGGATAAACTTCGGGAGACTGGATTTTGAGTGAAAGCATTCCCGACACCACGCCGTGCCGAATAGTCCTGACAATGGGGGACCCTGCTGGCATTGGCCCTGAACTCTGCGTCCGACTCATGGATCACAACCCTTTTTCGTCCGACATCGCGGTCACTGTTGTAGGATCAGCCGCGGTTCTGCGCTGGATCGAAAAACGGCTGGACTTCTCAGCCGCATTTGATATACGGGACAAACCCACTCGCACGCCCGGACAAATCGCGCTGATAGACTGCGGCAACGCAACGCCCGAAATCTGTGAACCGCCCGCTCCCACGCGTGTGGGCGGGCAGGCGAGCTTAACTTACATCCACCGAGCAGTTGAGGAAATCCAGGCAGACCGCGCCGATGTTCTGGTGACCTCTCCCATCAACAAGAAAGCCATTAGCGCGGCGGGATCACGTTTCCCGGGACATACCGAAATGCTGGGCGAGATGAGCAACACCCCGGATCCGGTGATGATGCTGCTCAACGATCAGCTCCGGGTGACCTTTGCGACCAAACATGTGGCGGTGAATCGCGTCGCCAGCCAGTTGCGTGCCCTCACGATTCAACACACGGCCGAATCCATGGCCGAATCGCTGAATTCCGACTTTCACATCGAGACTCCACGGATTGGCGTGTGCGCACTCAACCCCCACGCCGGGGACGGCGGACGTTTCGGCGACGAGGAAGAAAAGATCATCCGACCCGCCATTGAGCATGCACGTGCCTCCGGGCATGCCGTGGACGGACCGTATCCCTCCGACACTCTTTTCGTGAAAGCTCTCAATGGGGAATTCGATGGTATCGTGGCCATGTATCACGACCAGGGCATGATCCCGATCAAACTTTCCGGCGTGGGCGGAGTCGTCAATGCGACCCTGGGACTTCCGTTTGTGCGGACCAGTCCCGGTCACGGAACAGCCTATGACATCGCCGGAACCGGTGTGGCGGACCCTTCGGCCACCATCAGTGCCGTCCAAACCGCCGTCCGGATGTACCGCGCCCGAGCAGCGCACTAACACCGCCCGATGTCACGTCAGGGCGAGCACAATTCGCCCACGCGATTCCGTTTGCCAGCCCCTGTTTGAGGGGATATAATTAAGAGTAGTGAAGATGAGTTCGAGTGGTCGGGGGGCCGCGCAAGAACTGGCGCGCGGAGACACGCAATGAAGCAAGATCCATATTCATAAAACTCATCTTATCAGTGACCGGTCGAAGAAGTGTCTCGGACCGCTCGGAAACGTGCCCCATACTTCTCTCACAAAAAGCTTCCTGTACACATGCAGCCAGCTGGTTCATTTGTTCGGGCATAACTACATTTCCCGTCTATACGGAGTTCGATTCGTGGGCCTGCTTAACGAATGGAAAGACAGCGATAGCGACGACATCGGGGAAATTCCGATGGCGGCGATGCCTGACATCGCTTTCCTGCTGCTGGTCTTTTTCATGGTTTCCACCACGTTTCTGGTAAGCCGCAAGATAAACGTGGAACTTCCCTCCTATGAGGGGGAGTCCTCCAAGGAGAAAGTCCTGCGGATCAACGTGAGCCTGGGACCGAATCGCGTCCAGGTGAAATATGGTGATGAGAAAAGGCAGATGCAGATTATCGGCCTGCAGCGATATGTGCAGGGCGTTATCAGTCAGGCCGAAAACCAGAATGAAAAAGTTGTTCTCTTGGATGTCGATGATACCTGTCCGTATCAAAGGGTTGTCGATGCTTTTGATGCCATTCGGGCCGGCGGCGGATATGTTTCCCTCGTCAAATCGGAGGAAACCGAAAAATGAACAGCGGCATTAACACCAGACGTATCCTCCAACCTGTAAACAAACGGTTCTTTCCCTTCATTGAGGTGCAACGATGAATATGCGTTTATCTGATGTTGACGGTCACTCCCCCCTATCGGATCTTCATGGGATAATCTCTCTTACGAGCATTTTGATGGTCCTCTGCCTCTTCATCAGCACCGGGGTGCTCACTCCCCTGCAGGTCAGCGCTGCGCCTGACGACAATGCGGTATCGGAGCGCGTCCGCAAACGAAGGAGTAAAGAGGCCAAAATGAAGTGGTCCAACGCGGAAAGCTCTTACCTGACACAGAATTATGATACGGCTCGAAAACTGTATCTGGAAATTGCGAAAAATTATCCAGACACAAACTACGGGGTGCGAGCTTTGGGACGCATCGGAGACGTTTACCTGGCGCAGGAACAATATGGGCAGGCTATTGATTTCTTTCGGCGCATGACCACCAAATATGAGGAACTCGACCCAAAACGCCAGAAAAACGAAGATGTGCGTGAGGCCTATATCCGAACCCGCTATCAGATTGGGGCCGCCTATTACGACCAGAAGAAATATCGTCGCGTATTCGGCACACTGCGTCGATTTATCAAAGACTTCCCGGGCTCAAAATACGCCGATGTGGCCTATTTCCTGATTGGGGAAAGCCACCTGGCCAACAAAAACTACCGTTCCGCCATTGAGGCCTTCGATTCTGTCGGCACGGCTCAAGGGAGTAAAAAGGGTAAGGAGCAGATGCCAGCGGTTTCGCCCGGCGAGATGCTTCACATGCAGGTGCAGGATCCCGATATGCGTGCCGCCGGCATGCGGGAAACACTTCAGGTGCGGGTCAAAAGTAGCTCAGGCGATGTGGAAAAGATCTATCTCACCCCACGCGGTCTGAAAAGTTCCAAATTCGTCGGGCACATACGAACCACACTCGGTGCTCCTCTCAGCACCGCCCCCCTGGAAGATGCCTGGTCCATCGGCGTCAAACGGGAAATCGAACGCCTTGAACGTGAATCGGAGAAAACAAAACAGAAATCGATAGAACTGCGGCAGAGACGTAAAGACCTGGAGGAACGACTGAACGAAGTGGCGGCCGATGATTCACTCAGCGGCCAGGAAAGGGTCGATAAGACTAAAGAGCTGGAGGCGAAAATATCCGACCTCGATGATAGCATCGCGGCAAGCGAACGCGTTGTGCATCAGAATCGTCAAAAAATGTACAAGATGATAGATGATGCTTACGCCACCATCGAAAAATTCCTCAAAAAGAACGTTCCCGACCACACCATCAAAGCCGCCCGGGAAAAACTGAAAAAAGCCGAAGAGGAATCCGACAAGAAAAAGGACAAAAAAAAGAAAGAGGGAAAAAGCGAACAACAGCGGATCATCGAGACCCGTGAAGCAGTTGCCAAAACCCCCACCAATAAGTCCAACTTCGAAAAGCGGAAAAAGGTGCTCGAAAAATGGACCGACGAACTCTATCACGACATAAAACATCTTGAGGTTTCAGGCAATGATACCATCACCGCCCTTTATCAGGACCAACACGTTAGCTCCGGCAGCAAACCAGAAATAAGAAAGAGTAAAGTGGGAATCGCTTCGGATGCCTATGTGGCGTTCACCGACGATAAATACAAGAGTGAAGTGCAGCAACAGGTGTATGGCTCCCCCACCTTCGTGAAAGTCGAAGACCCGGATCGAGATATTAGTGACAAGCGCGACACCCTCAAGGTGGTTTTGAGTGTCGTGGACAAAAAAAGCGAAGAAGAAAAAGAAGGTCAAGAAGGCGAAGAAGGAGAAGAAACTGAAGAGGAGGGGCAAGAAGAAGAGGAGGAACAGCAGGACGTCGGCCAGCGACATGGCGGCCACACAGGATACATAGAGGGCTACGTGGCCAGGGAAGAGCGCGAAATAAAAAAGGTCAAGACCGAGGACGGGAAAGTCGAGAAGAAGGTAGTTGATGCCGAAGAGGAAAAGCCGCCGCCGCTCGTGCCGGAGGGGGCGCCCCACGCCAAAGTCAAGCTCAAAGAAACCGAGAAACACAGCGGTGTGTTTGTGACCGTACAGAAGAGCACGGCCGGCGGAATTAAAGTTGGTGATAAACGTCTTGCAGTGGGGCCCGCTCAGCTACTGCGTGCCGCATACGATGACGAAAAGAACATTTCCCGTCGTAAGCCATGGGTGGTCTGGGCCGCCGTCAGCTTCGTGCCCAGCAGTGAAGCGCGAACGGCCTCCCCCGAGATGGAAGACGCTCCACTCACGCGCCAGGCCAAGCTGGAAAAAGGCGTCTCGGAAGGAAAACTGGCTCAGATCTACGAGGAACTTGGTCTGAACAAAATGGCCCAGTCCTACTATGAAAGTGCACTTCAGACCTGCGCTCAGGTAGCCGAAGCCGAAGGTCTGACCACACTCGGTCAACGGGCCACACAGGCCATCTGGCGCCTGTATTTCAAAAAGGGTGAGCCGGAGAAAGCGATTAAAGCCTGTGAACAAATCGTGCAAAAGTTCCCGGAATCCGATCTCGTGTCAAAAGCCTACCTGACCATGGGCGAAGCCCTGATGCAGCAGGCGGAAGACGTCGAGGGGGAAGGCGAAGAAGCCGAGAAGGAGCGATCGGGCTACGCCAGCCGCGCCATTCGTCCGCTACAGAGACTTCAGAAGACCGATGCCGACAAAGACAGCAAAGCGAAAGCGCTGTATAACATCGGAAAAGCATTGTATATGACCGGTCAAGACGGATCCCAGGAACTGGAAAAAGTTGTGAAGAAATATCCTGATACAATATACGCGCCCAAAGCCCTCGCATTATCGGGTCGCAAAGCTTACCAGAACGGCGACTTTACCAGCGCACACGAATACTTCACCCGGGTAGTAATGACCTATCCCAATGCCGAGAACATCGCCGAAGTAATGTTCCTGCGGGCTAATTCACTCGTAAAACAGGGGAATTACTCCGATGCCATGCAGGCCTATACGGAACTGCTGGAAAACTATCCCGGCTCAACCTATGCCAAAAAGGCTCAGAAGATCAAATCGGCCATCCGCAAGAAAATGGGTGGATGAAAACCCCGGTTTTTCTTGTATGTTCAATCTGCGCCTGCCGGGAATCATGTACTCTGTCATTTACCTCCCGACAGCTCGCGGGCGGAGGCCTGTAATAACCGTATTGGATACGACAGTACTCGCGTCATTTATTGGAGACATTTGAATGTTCACCAGAACCGCCAGCCGCTTTCTCACAACCTGCCTGTTGTCCGTTATCATAGTATCAACGTCGTTCGCTGCTGACCTCAAGACCACCATGCAGGATGTGCGGAAGGTTCTCAAAAAGGACGCTTCTGCCAAAACGCTTGAGAAGAACAGTAAAAAGTTGCGGGATGCGCTTAAAAAACATCCGGAAGCGAACGAGCGTCCCCGGGCCCAGTTGTTGCTGGCGCGACTTCGAGCTGAGCTGGGCGAATTTCATCAGGCCGCGAGCATACTGGAACGGCTCCGGGAAGAGAAACCGGAAAACCTCTCCATGCACGACGTCAACACCCCTCTGGTACATGCTCTGATCGGAAAAGGGGAGTACCTCCGCGCGGTGGAGATCACCAATTTGCTGCTTAAAGACAAAGATTATAAGGATGCCCCCCGGCGACCGGAACTTATCCACGCCGTTGCCTACGTTCAGGAAAGCATTCTGGGAAACGTCCAGGACGCCGCTGAGCTTTACGCCCGCCTGCTCGAAGATCATCCGGATTCAGACCTCACGCCAAAAGCCGCCATACGGGCGGGTTACCTGCAGGAACGCAAAGTCGGAAACACCAAAAAGGCCGTGCAAACTTACCTGACTGTGGCGATGAATTATCCCGACTTTGAGGGGGTACCGGCGCTGAATCCTGGCGTATATTCTGGCTGGAGAGCCGGGTGGCGAGCACTCAATCTGGCAGGAGTGGCGCACAATAAACCCCGGTATGACCGCGGGCTCGCTGATTTTGAGTGGCAGAATAAGATTGCCGAAAAGTTGGTCAAAAAGTTCCCGGAAAAGGCCGAACGAATTTACACCTTTATGATGAACTCCGCGCTGCTGGAGTACGGCCGCCGCCGCTTTCCAAATGATGGCGACGGAAAAAAGCAGGACATAAAAAAGGGACTGAAATGGGCGCGTAAAGCCCTGAAAGCCAACCCGAATAATGCCGAGGCATTGCGAACCCTGGCCCTGCACGCCAAAAAGAACCGCCAGAAATACGTTGCCCAATACATCGGGAACGATGCTATCAAGCGAAGTCAGGTTGCCGACCTTGCCGATTCCATTAACAGTATGGATACCATTCAGAAGGCACTCGAGCAGCGGCCGGGTAACGTGCACCTTCTCCATCGGGCCCTCACACTCGCCCTGAAGTCCAACAAGTCGTCGGAGGCAAAGAAATATGCAAATAAACTCTCCGGGGCGGATGCCGTCACGCGGGGTGAATTGGATCTCATCGGGGAAGGGACATTGCGCTACGGCAAACAGTCCGGGGACCTCAACATGCTTCTCAAACTCGCCGATACCCCCAGATATCCCTGGAACGTGCGAGAGAAGGCCCTGCGCGCCTCAGTTCCCCTGCTCGCCAAAGCGGGAAAGAGCGACCGCATGATTGAAAAACTCCGTCAGTACATTGACACATATTCATATATGTACGTGGATAAAAATTCGGACACTTACAGTAACGTCGTCACCCTCTGGCAAACAGCCACCAAGGCCTATGACAGCGGCAAAGAGGCGTTTGAGGCGCTCAGAAAACTGAACAAATCTGACCTGTTCAAAAACGGCGTTGCCCTGCACGAAACGCTCCGGTGGGAGCTTGGGCGCCTGGCCTTCAATATGGGTAGAAAAGATATGGCCAGCCGTTACTTCGACCGGCATTACTCAAATGACGATCTGGCCGCCGACTGCTGGATACATTATTTTCAGGCCGCCCAGGAGAATAACGCCGTCCTGACGCAACTCAAACTTGCTGCTGAGGTGAGCGACCTGTTCACTACTGGCCGCTGGAAAGACGCCAAAAAGAAATATGTGGATGGAGTCCTCCAGCGGAAGGAAGAAGCCGCCGACATGTCCGCCGATCAGCAGGCCCTGGTGAAAATCCTTCGTAAAGATATTCAGGGGGCCGACATCGGTACCTTGAGAGAGGACTACAACACATTTCTGTCAAAACATGAGAAAAGCGCGCAGGCCCCCTGGGTCCTGATCCATGTGACCGAGATGCTGCGCAACACGGCCGGGAAAAAACGACTGCCGGCGTTTGGAAAGTGGTTGATGGGGTGGAGCAGTAAAATTGACTCATCCTACTGGAAGAGTCGAGTACTGGTGATGGCCGGCGAACTCTACTCAGAAGGTGGTGATCAACCTACCCTTCCCAACATCCGGAAATGGTCCGCAATCGGACCGTTCCCCGCCGGCAACAAGGGGCTCGCACAAAACCCCGTTGATCCCGGCAAACAACCCGATCTCAGTGCAAGTATGCAACCAGCCGGCGCAGACAAAAAGCTCGCATGGCAGGAAATATCGACCACACCCGATGGGCTCCTCGATTTTGCTCCACACTTCATGCCGAAGGATCGCGGGGTCGCCTGCGCGGTAACTTTTGTCAAATCGCCGGAGCAGCAGAAAGCTCAGCTTTACACCGGCATGGCGGGGCCAGCGAAAATATGGCTCAATGGCAACAGACTCCTCTCCGTCTCCTCCCCTGTTCAGCCGTATGAACCTAACGCGTATGTCAGGGAAATCACTTTGAAGAAGGGGATCAATCGTATCCAGGTAACGAGTCTGCAGAACAAAGACGCACTCAAATGGGGCGTGAATGTGCGATTGGCCGACCTGAAGAAACCGGTGAAGGCCTCCCCCACCCCGAAAAGCAAAAACACCCAATCGGTCAGCGCGAGTCCTTCAGCTGAACGACAGATGAAAAGCGCCTTCCGGCAGGCCTCCGCACTGGCCAGCGGGCTCCGCAAGAAAAAGCTTCTCCTCCGACCATTTGAGGCACTGGCCAGCTGGGGTCGTCATACTGAAGCTCGAGCCGGCTACCGTCATCTTATAGCCCGGTGCGGCGCTATGGCGCAGGAAAAACTGGCGATGAGCTACAGGGGGTGGAACGACCCTGACACGAAAAACGATGACCCATATGTGAGTCGGAAACGATTTCTCACCGAAATCACAACGTACCTGCAGGATTACCGTCCGGGCGATCGATATCGTCTTCTTAACAATTTCCTTCCATACGCCAAAGATCATATTGAAGAGGCGTTCACTCTGACTGATGCCTACCTGCAACAGCATCCGGGGGACTGGCCGCTTATTCAAGCCCTCTGGGACCATGTTGGCGGCAGCTCCGAAGCTCGGCAGGCGGGCGTTGAGCAGACACTCGGTCTCGTCAATAAGTATCCGGGCTCGCCGTGGATCATCAACGTTGCTCTCAAGCAGTTCAATACCAATAATCCGGAACTCCTCAAGCGACGATATGAGGCGACAAAGCTCACCAAACACAAACTCGAGTGGCTTGACCACTGGTATAAACAGGCGGGCCGATCGGTGATGAAAAAGGTAAAAGAGCTGGAGAAAAAACGTCGCAAATACGTCAACCGGGCCGATAAACTCAAAAAGGAGGCTCGCGAAGCCACAAAGGACGCGCAACAACTCCTTCGTGAAGCAAAATCTTTTGAACGAAAGATCGAGAACGCGCAACAAAATAAGTAAGCACCCCGTTCACAGATACAAACCATGTCATCATCCAGGATTACAACGCCGAATACTTCGGAATTTGGAGGAAAAGGAATGCTGAAAGTCAAATGGGATCGTTTTCTTGCAATTGCCATCGTCGCCCTGTTGTCAACCACAGCTGGCTTCGCGGCCGACTCAAATCAGGTGCAGGATTGGGAACAGGAGGCCAAAGAACTCCGTGAGAAGGCCAAGAAAAAACAGGAAGAGGCCAAAAGGAAGAAGAATATGGCCAAAAAGCTGCGCAAGGCCGCCGAAAATTATGCCTCACAGGCGAAGGATGCCCAGAAAAAGGTCGGAGAAGCCCGCCAGAAGTGGGTTAAGAACTTCAAGAAAGCGATCAAAGGCGAGCTTCCCGATACCACGCCCAAAGTTTCTGATCTCCGGAAAATGATCCGGATTGATCGCCAGCAGGCGGAACAATTGATGCAGAACAACGATCTGAAGAAACTGCATGGCAACTTTAAAGAGTGGTATAACCTGGGGAAAGACTTTCAGCGCTGGGGGAATCACGATTCGGCAATCCAGGCCTACCAGAAAGCTCTGACCAAAGGCGGCGGACGCTCCGTTGAATATGCCGATATCTGCCTCCGTTGGGCCAAATCGGAACGGAAAACGGGCAATCCGGCAGAAGCAGCCAAACCGCTCAACATCCTCCTTCGTCGCTTCGGTGATATACGCTCCTACGGGGTTCAAGCACAGAAAAGACTTTGCGACATCTACTACCCCGACGGCGAACAGGGGAACCGGAAGAAATACATGGCGGAAGTCCACCGTTTTCTGCGCCGCTATCCGGATCAATCAGAAGCCAACGTGGAGCTGAAACGGATGCAGCAACTGGCCGAGGAAACCGGGGACATCACTGGTGTAATCCAGAGTCTGGACCGAGAAATCCAACAGGCCAAGAGCGAACATGAGCGGGAAGAGCTGAGCATAGCCCGAGCGAAAACGCTGTACGGAGCAAAACGCTACAAAGACGCCCTCCGAACACTCTCGCAGTTCCCACCTTCCAACACCGAGGCCGCGATTCTTCGTGCGCGGTGCGCTTGGAAACTGCTGGATTACTATGCGGCGCTTGAATACCTGAAACATGCTCGGGAAACTGCCAATTACGGTAAAAGCCCCGCCACCACTCCCCCACTGGATTTCCTGCTCTCAATGAGCCAGTTCAAAAGCAGCCAGCACGAATACGGCGAAGCATACGACCTGCTGGATCACGCCAGGGATCTGTTGGGAGCATCCCTTACAGAGGAACAAAAGGTCAAACTCAAAATTGCCCGGATCGATGTGATGATTGCCCAGGGCGACACCAACAGTGCTCTCCCGTTGATTAAAGAACTCCAGACCGAGTACCAGGGCGAAAGTCCCTATTGGATTGGTGAGGTTGAACTGGCCAAAATTGACTTCCTGCGCGAACGGTATGATGAGGCGCTAAAACGCCTGAAACAAGTAGCCAAACTGAAGGATCCGAGCAGTTCCCCACGCGCTCTTTTCTGGATCGGAAAAATACAGCTGCAAAGGGAAGAATCCGATAAGGCCATTAAAACGTTCCGGAATCTGTGGAGCCGGTATGGCGCCAATGATCTCATTATCCAGGCGGTGTATCTGATCGGTAAGATGTATCGGGAAAAAGGGGAATTTGTGGGAGCCATCAGACTGTTCGAGTCCGTCGGCTTGATGCGTGCCGCCCACCGAACAAAAGTTGTTCCCGGAGAGGAAGTTGCACTCAAGGTTAACGATCCAGACTATGCCGTTGGAACAGGACGAGATCGGATGAACGTTGAAGTGACCACCACCTCCGGCGATACCGAAAACGTCAGTCTCAAACTGAACCCGGTCAGCAACGGTCTCTATGCCGGCGCCATTCGGACCAAAATGGCCAAACCCGAACCCGACAGTGGCACGCTTGAAGTTCTCGGCGATGATGTAATCACCGTTCGTTATCTGGATCGTTTCGGGGCCATGGAAGTCCAATATCAGGGCAGCGAAGTCGATATGAGCCAGGACCAGGCGCGCCCGGACACCAACATCAGCACGCATCCCGGCACCAAGCTCTTCAGCGATGGAAAAGTGAAAAACCTGTCCCGTCTGGCCGATAAGAACACAGAAGAACCCTGCCAGGGCTTCCTGGATCCGCAGAAGAACGATTCGTACACCATCGGAATGCGTTTCCTGGTGAAACACAGGCTCAAACGTGTTCGCATCCACACGGGCGAAAAAGCCCCTCGTAAAATCCGCATTGAGACCCTGAAATTGGGTGATGCCGAAAAGAAGCCAGAGAATCAGGAGTGGGTGACCCGCAAAAAGGTGGATGATCTCCGCGGGAAAGGATGGCACGAATATAAATTCCCGCCGACCGAGTCGCGGGGAATTCGTATCCGTGTTCTCGATCATCGACGGGCACGCGGATGGCGCCATATCAACGAACTGGAAGTGATCGAAGGTGCTCCCGAACTGTCATGGCAGGAAGCGGACATCAAGGTTGAAGAAGCCACTGAAAAAACCTTTGAACTCCTCGTTGTCGGTGATGGGAACCTTCGCCTCAGCTCCACGGGATTTGAAGAGGAATCGGAGGAAGGCGAAGAATCCGACCTCAAAAAATGGCTGGGAACGCTTCCGGAGGAAACGAAAGAGGAAGAAAACGCTCTGGATATCGACGTGAGCCGTCGAGAGCCCGGCGTGATCACTCCCGGCAACACTGCGTTTGCCCAGCTGACAGATATGGACCTGAACGTCAGCCCGAAAATTGACACTCCCACAGTGGAAGCAATCGCTTACGAGACCACTGAGGAGGGGGAAAAGAAGGACATACTGGACACCTGCCCCGTTGAACTCCGCGAGACCGGCCCACAAACAGGCGTGTTCCGTGCTCTTGTAAAAACGCAACCGGCCGGTCCCACCGCCACAGCCAGCGATACCGCCGAGGGCTATACCCCCGGTGCGGCGATCAACCGCGACGCTTCCGCTGATTCCTGCTGGCAGGGAACACCCGACAACGCTCCTGGCAAATGGATCAAGATCGACCTGAAAGACCTCTACAATATCGCAGAGATCAGCTGGACCCGCGGAAAGAAGGCGGATGACCGTATCATCAAACAGGGAAAAGTCGAGATCTTCGGCGGTGTTGAAGACCGGTCTATCCCCATCAACAACGAGGATATGACCAATCCGAACACCATCAAACTGGAGGAGCCCGTCCGCGCACGGTACGTCCGTATTGTCGCCAATGATTACTCTGATAGTGCTCCCGCCATCGCCCAGATAACTCTGAAAGATGCCGAAGGAAATACCATTGTTCCCGCCTCAGTCACCCCGAAAGAGATGCGGAACAATAAGGTGGTGGATCTGGATGTGGGGAACACCATCAGCCTGAGATATATAGACGAGGAAAACGTCGACCCGGGACGCCCCATCACCCGGCAAAGCGGCACCCTGGATGTCAAGTATGACGATGCCGATGTGCGCATTACCGCCAGTCAAAAAATAGAAGAGGGGCAGGAGGAGAAAACAGAGTACCGCGAGACTCTGCGCCTGAAACCCCGACAAAAATTCCAGGCTATGGTGCAGGATGTGGATAAGGATACCAACGACAAAGTGCAAAACGTTACGGTTAAAGTTCACTCCGAAAGCGGAAACACTCTGGAACTGACGGCCAAAGAAACCTCCGGCGACTCGGGAACCTTTGTCGTCAACATCCACACCCGCGACAAAACCGCCAAACAAAAATCCAAATCGCCGAAAGACAATCAGAAACCGGAAGATACCGGTGCAAAAAGTCGGGACGCCAGGCCTTCCAGAGGCCCTGCTCCTGGAAAAGCACGCGGTCCTGGAGCATTTGCCGGTGATAAAGACGGGAAGAATGCGGGCAAACGGGGCCCGGGCGGCCCGGGCGGCCCGTTCGCCGGCAAAGGTCGGCCGAAAAAGGGCAAAGAGAATGGAAAAAACAAATCCGCCAGGAGCGATAAAGAAAAATCCAAACCAAAAAACATACTCTACATCAAAGAAGGCGATGCGGTGTGGGTCAATTACGTGGATGAGGAGAATTTGAACCCGGGTAATACAGTCACCCGTACAGCCATTGCCTTCGTCACCCCTCCGACAAGCGGTGGATTCGTGTACCGGAGCAGTGAACAAGGTCAACAATCGGACAACTCAAAGGGACTCGCCTCAGATCTGGAGAAAAGTGATCTTGTGGTCCCGATCCCCGAGTTCGTGCAATCAGAGGAGGAAGCCCTCCCCTCATTGTCCTTTACCGTGCATGATCCGGATGCTGCCACCTCACCCTTCGCCAGTGTCCCAACCTATCTTGGTACACGGAACACAAAACAAAGGCGGATACGCGCCGTTATGCCCTCGACGTTGAGTGGTGACATGTCCGGGACCACTTCCCTGACCCACCGAAAAACCGATTCCATGTGGAGCAAAAAAAGCCCGATTCTCAACAAACCTCTCTTCAACCAGAAAGACGTGGGGAGGTGGAAAGGGAACCGACCGGAGGAACCGACCCCCCTATCCCTGCTGGGGAGCGATGTGGTCATCCTTCAGTACCTCGATAGACACGGTTCGGCCGTGGATCGGAAAACGGTTAACGTCCTCTCTCGCAGTGACGTACAATCCATCAAAGAAGAAACCGAGAGAAGCATACCTCAGCCCGGCAGCACTGTCTTTATGGATCATGCGCCTGTCATACAGTTAACCGACCCTGAAACGGCAATTGAGCGCCGGGAAAATAAGGTGAAGAATCTCTACGATTACCTGATGGGCCGACGCCGGAAAATGTATGAAAGTATGCTGGAGCATCTTGAAAAACAGCGCATCGAACTCTCCACACGCCTGCGCGTCGCTAAAACACGTCTGAAAGAAAAGGAGGGAGAAGGCGGCAAGGAGACAGGTGATAAGCCGGACGCCGCGAAACTCCCTGAGGAAGCCACATTGGAGGATGAAGGCGCCTCAGAAACCGAAGACATCCTCACGACAACGGAGAGGCTCAGCCAAAAGATCAAAAACATCGAGGAGGATATCAAGAAGACCAAACAGCAGGTGGATTTCTTTGAGAAGTTCGAAATACCCGATGAAGGGGACCTTCCTGTCCTGATGCGGGAAGCCGACTCCGAGGACGAAGGCGGACGGAGGTCGCAGGAAACCGGACCTTATTTCCCCGGTCCCGTCCCTGCTTATCGGTTTAAGGTGCGCGTGGACGACCCCGAACTGCTGGAGAAGGAAGGTGAGGCCGTCGTTGTGATCCGCTCGTACCTGCACGAGAAGGAAGGAACAATCGAGAAGAAGGCGACTCCGGTCACGATAACCGACGAGGAAACCGGTGAGGAAAAGACGGTCCTTCAGGCGGTCTTCAAAGCCGCGCGAATCGGTGAGGAAGGGGATCTGCCCGTTGGATGGAACGGTACCCTTCGTGTCAGCTACAAAGACCCCATCGAAGATGCGCCGGAATCCCAGCTCCGGAAATCATTCGTGAGCTTTGCTTCCGATGGCCAAATGGGTATCACCAAGGATAATTTTGTGGATCCCCCGGAATCCCGCCGGGTCGGAGAACCGCTGTATCTGGTGGTGAAGGACGGGGACCGGGACGTGAGCTTCACGCGGGACAATGTGCTGGTTAACGTCAAAAGCAGCACCGGCGATAACGTCATTACAAGTCTCGCGGAAACCACCGCCCGATCCGGGATATTCCGTGGGAAAGTCAATACTGCTCACGGTAAAAAGAACACCGAGGACATAAAACTCCAGTGTGAATACGGCGGTTCGGTCACGGCGGAATACATTGACTATGTCAACCTTGGTGGCGAGAAGGACCCGTCAATTTACGACCTTCCATCGGAGAGGGAGCAGAAGGCATTTGGTGAAGAGAAGCCTGAATCGTGCGTGACGGTGACAGCGGAAACCAATTCAGAGGGTATCCGCGTCATCAAGGCTGAAGCTTCTTTGCTCTCCGGCTCTGACGGTTCCGTAACGCTCTTTGCCCGGAACCTACCTCGTGGCCGTCTTGAGAAGGAAACTTACTTCAGCTCTGGTTATGCCAACTACATGCTGGGTAAAAACTTCTCTGAACTTGACCTGGAGGACCGGGCCGAGGAAACGTTCGCCAAGGCCAAGGACCAGTTCCAATCACTCATTCGTGACTATCCCGACCAGAAGGAAGTTGCTCACGCAACCTTCTATCTGGGCAACGTTGAATTCGTGCAGGATAATTACGAAGAGGCTATCCGCCACTACAAAAACGTGCTGGCCAGCACGACCAAGAGTGAATTTGTTCCCAAAACACGGCTGCGAATGGGTATGTCCTATGAAAAACTGAAACGCCCCCGGCGGGCTATGGAACAGTACGCATATCTGACATACCATCATTCCGACAGTCCATACGTCAAAGATGCCATGGCCAATCTGATCATGCACTTTGACGAAATGGGTCAGAAAGCCGAAAAGGCTGGAAAGATTGAAAAACGCAATGAAGCGTATGCCCGCATGGTCAACGTGGCGGAGAAATTCCTGAATGATTATCCGGACGACAAGCTAACGCCCAAGGTTATACTGCGATCGGCCCTGCGACTGGTAAAATCCGGGCAATATGCGCGTGCTGATGAGATTTTACAACAGGCCGAGGAAGAGCACGCCGGCGACTCCAGATACATGCCCGCGTATCTCTACTGGCATGCCGAAGCTCTGATCAAAGGTGGACTGGGCGAGGACAGCGAGGAGCGTGCAAAGGTTCTGTTGCAACGTGTCGTCTATGATTTCGCCAGTAGCAAATATCGGCGTTACGCTGAGGCCCGTCTTGAGGAATTAGAGGGGTAAAATATGGCAACAGAGGCCAAACAACCGCTGAGCGTGCCGGATAGGGGCATAGCCTCCCCCACCATAGGGTTTTCCATGTGGCTGGAATATCTCCTCTGTGGTGGCTTGAGCGCATTATTTCTGATCGGCGTCCTGGTTGACGGGTACCTGGATTACGTCTTCACGGCTCAGGTGCACGCAACACTCTTGCTGTTGCTCGCGGCGATCGCCGGAACCCTTCTCATGTTCAAAAGGGAAAGCGAGGATCCCGGCTACCTGTATCAGGGCATACTCGGACTTGTTGCTGTTGGTTCGGTATGCGCGGCCGCGGTGTTTTTCATATATCCCTCTCTGACGCAGATCGGAGCTCCTCACTGGTTTGTTCGGGTCCTTACCTACATGGCTCTCTTCACGCTCGGATACTGGGCCTGGGGATGCTGGCTGTGGATTTTTGCTCAGGTCTGGCTCCAGCGATCGGTTCCCTCACCTCTCGATGGAAAAACGGACAGAGAAAAGGAAACCGGCCACACCCTCCTGCAGCGGATCAAAGAACGCTATGCTGAAGTGTCGGAATACAGCGGGAAATGGAAATTGGTGCATCTCTGGAAAGTCACCGGCGAATTGCTCAAACACGTCTTTTTTGGCCGGCTTGGCACCGCCCTGCTCGATCCCGTCATGCTTTACCCCAAACGGGAGGAGCGCAGCCGTATCGAATATTTCTTCCGAGCTGCCGGGCACCGGATCATCGAGCCCGACAATCCGGTGCACAGCAGTGAATACGATGAACACCGTCTTGCCGCCTACAAATCCTTCATCACCGCCGTCATCCTCATAATGCTCGTGGCCGGTTTGTTCGACATTGATCTCCCGCTCCGGGAGACGCCCAAAGGCGTGCTCGGTGGAACGGGCAAAAGGATCGCGCGGGGTAAGGTGGCGGTCAACCGGAAGAAAAGCAAGAAAAAGAAACGCAAGAAGAGAAAAAAGAAAAAACGCGAACGCGAAAAGGTGAAACGCAAATCCCTGCTAAAGATGTATGAGCAGGAGATGGAGAAAACCGAGGAAGTGCTCAAAACCTCGGATGCTACCGTAACGGCCAATGTCGGACTACCGAGTGGACATGGAAGTGGGCCCACTGCTGCCGGTTCCCCCAAAGGCACGAAGGTGGGAGGCAAATACTATATGTTCCGCGTGAAACACGAGGGGAACTGGGACGCCAACCGACGCGGCATCCCTGCTCTGATGCGGGAGTTTACCAATGTATGGAATGTGAAAACTAACCGCATGGACCAACCCGTTGAACTCTCCAAACTCCGGAGACACAGTGGCAAATATTTCCCGGTTCTGCTGTATATCACCGGAAACGGTGAAATCGGAGCGGGGCAGCAGGGCATCAAAAATCTTCGGTGGTACCTGAAAAACGGGGGATTCCTGTTTGCCGACTCCTCCGGCGGAAACTTTTATCACAATTTCCGCCGGCTGATGCGCCGGGTCCTCCCGAATAAAAGTCTCCGCCGCATTTCCTATGATCACACTATATTCCGCGGAGCATACATGCCCTGGCACCTTTCCAACGGCGCACCGGTTTTTCGCGATCACCCCGGCCCCAATGACGCACAGGGCATATACGTGAAGGGGCGACTCGCCGTATTTTACAGCGGTGGAGACCTGGGGGCCGCCTGGGCCGCCGTCGGATGGGGACGTAGCCGCGGTCAGGTTGAACTGGCGTTTCGCATGGGCATCAATATTCTGACGTACGCTTTTCTTTACGGGGGCGAAAAAGGAATGGAGGCGGATGAGGAATGAGAATCAACAACACTAACACAATCAGTGTCGTGCGCGTTGCGCGTCTGTGCCTGGTCGGTATCGTATTCAGCGTGGTTCTTTGCCCATCCCTCATGGCAGACACTGCCGATGATATGTTCGATCGAGCCAAAACTCTGTCCGAAAACGGAGATTATAAGGAAGCGATTCAGACACTGCTGGATTTCCAGGAAAAGTTCCCGAAGGATGAGCGCGTCCCCCGAGCACAGTATCTGATGGGACGCTACCAGCATAAAAGGAACTACCTCAACAACGCGATTAAAGAGTACAAGTACGTGATCCAGGATTTCCCCGATACGCTCTACGCCGCAGCGGCCCGACACCGAATGGCCGATATTTACGTGCACCGTCAGACGTATGCGAAAGCCGCCAAAGTACTTGAAGAATGCGCCGAGGAATTCAAGGGCACCGCCGCCGGGTTTCATGCCCTGCGTCGGCTCGGAGATACCTATCTTCGCATGAACAAAAAAAAGAAAAAAGACGCCCCGCAAAAAGCGGTGGATGCATTCCAACGTATGCTCAAATACAACGTGCTCCAGCTGATGGACAACGATAAGGGCCCCGGAAAAAAAAGAGACAGGGAAATAGGGTTCGTCTCCAACGTTGATTCTGATATCCACCGGGCCGTGATGTATCTGGCCGACCGTGCAATCAAAAAGGAGAAATACGAAAAAGCCCAGAAAATCTACGGCCATTTGCCGGACATGTGGGAGAAGGTACGACTGATTATCGACCTCCTTTACCGACAGAAGAAATTCGGCCAGATCCACAATCTGGTGCAAAAGATGGAAGACGAAAACTACTGGCACGCTCAGAGCATACTTATGAATTTTTTCCTCAAAGAGAAATCAGCTCACGGTCTGAAAATGCAGATCCGGGATGTGTGCGAGGATCATGATCAGCATCCAAAACTAACCGCCCTGCTGCAGAATCTGCTGGAGGATATGGACCATTTTGCGGACCAGAAACGGGTTGATGTTTATGAAGTCGCGGCCACAAAATATCGCCCGCTGCGCCGGGAATTGGAATACAAAATATGCGAGCTGGTTAAAGAGGAACGACCCGACATCCTGCGCAGCTTTATACTCACGTATGCCAAGGGGCAGGATGTTGAACAGGTCAAACGCTGGCGGGGCATCTATCTGGAACTGGCCAAACAACGGAAAAAAGCCCAAAAACAGTACCGTGAGATGGAAGATAAGGCTCAGGGGCATCTCTATATAGCCGAGTCTTATCACGGAGAATACGCTCAGGAAGCGGGCATGGTGGATCTTAAAAAAGCCCTCCAGGAGTATATGAAAATCCGGAAAAAATATTACGGCCCCGAAACCACGGCGCAAGCCTACTGGGAACGTGCCCAGCTGTTCAAGGAATTGGGGGAGAAAAAGAAGGCTATCGCCGAGCTGAAGGAACTGGAGCGGCGATTTGCCACCCTGCCGGAATGGCAAAAACGGGCGGGGCTGGAAATCGGCGACTTTTATCGCGGGTGGGGCCAGTATAAGAAAGCGATTGACGCCTACCGCAAAGTCGACCGTAACTATCCGGATTCCAGAACTCAACGGATTGCCGTATACCGTATCGGGCAATGTTACGAGCGGCTGGGACAGAAGGAAAAGGCCATTGAAATCTTCCTGGAATGCATACGGCGGTTTGAAGGGTCCGGAATTCAATCGAGAGCTCACACACGACTCGAGGTCAAATACGAGATCCCCGATCTGATCATTCAAGACCGGGTTAAGGAACAGGAAAAAGAAGATTAAACCTTGCTACTTCAACAAGACACATACTCATCCAGAGGAGGTATGTCGTGATTGATTTTCTCATGGCTGGCGGTCCATTTATGGTTCCGCTGATGATTTGCTTGATTCTTGCCCTTGCCGTATCCGTAGAACGTTATATTGTCCTGAAAGAGGTACAGGAGTTCGCCAAACCATTCCTCAACAAGTTCAACAACCTCATTGAACAGGGAGAAGTTGAGGAGGCCAAAGAGCTCTGCGAGGATACGCCGCATCCGGTTTCTCACATGCTGAAGGCAGGCCTCGAACGACATGAAGAGGTGGAACAGGAACGCAACATTGCTTTCATCCATGAACAGGTCGATAAGGCAGTTTCCAACGCAGGAATACACGCAGTGGGACTGCTGGAGAAAAGGTTGGGGCTCCTGGCCAGTATCAGTAACCTGGCACCGCTTTTCGGCTTCGCCGGGACGGTAACGGGTATGATCGTTGCCTTTGGCGCCATTGCTTCATCCAGCAGCGTGGATGTGAGTGAAGTGGCCAAAGGAATTTCCCAGGCCCTCAACACGACGGCCAGCGGCCTGGTGATCGGTATCCTGGCGACCATCGGATATAACTATTTCTCCAGCCGAATCGAGGATTTTGTCGAACATCTTGAGGAAACGACAAATACTCTGCTGGCTCATCTCATCCAGGACCTGATGGATGAACGTTACTCCGAAGGATCAGCACCACCGCCTCCCCCGCCCTCTCAAAGAGAGAACACATCATGAAACTCGAAACATCCCATGATGTCGAAGCCGGTAAATTTTCCATGTCGGCCATGAGTGACATAGCTTTTCTGCTGATCATCTTCTTCATGGTCTGTGGTCATTTCGTGGAAAAGAGCAGTTCTGACGTGGAACTGCCTCTGGCACAAACCGGGGATGAAAGCGAAGGCGTCCCCATCCGCGTGACCGTTACCAAGGATGAACAAATATTCGTCAACGGTATGTCCCGCAAGCTGGGACAACTGCGTCACGAACTCAAAGGTCGGGTTCGCAGCGCGGAAACCGCCACACAGAAAACAATCATGTTGCGCGCGTCCCGTGCCCTGGATTACAAAACTGTCGGCCCCATTGTCGATGCGGTCAACGCAAGCGGAGGGATGCTGGAACTGTCCGTAATCCAGGAATAACCGCCGTTTCTATCTTCTGATGCTTTTGTACAACGCCCAACGAAAGGAAACATCATGACAACAGACGACGTCCAACTCGAAACCTCCGAAGAGGAGATATATACCGTCTCCAGCACTGGATATTTCCTCAAGATCACCGGAACCGTCACCGCCGTGCTGGTGGCCGTCATCCTCATCTCCTCCCCCAGTCTGTATCTTGGAGTGAGCGAAGACACGCCACAGTATCATGAAATGAAGGCTAAAAACTACCTGCAGCAGGAGCAGTACGAAAAAGCCGTTGAGGAATACAAACAAGTGCTGAAGTATGAGCCAAGTCGCAAAGACATATTCGTCCGCGCCGATCATCAAATCAAGACCCTAAAACAACTCATAAGCCGTCAGAAAGCAGCTGCAGAGGCTGTTGAAGAACAGGAAAAGAAAGAGAAGGAGAAGAAGAAAGAAGAGGGGAAGGAAGAAAAGGGCACCAAAGAAAGCGAAGAAGGGGAAAAGGAGAAGGGGGAAGATAAAAAAGACGAGACAACCAGCGAGAGCAAGGAAGGAAAAACCGGATCGGAAACGGACGACTCGACGAGCGAGGCCGAGAAACCCACCCCGGAAGAGAAACCGGAGAAACCGGAACAACCTGAATCCAAAAAGAAAGACACGGGCGCTGACACCGAGACCGATCTGCCTTCGCCCGATGACGCAACGTTCTAAACGGCCCTTCGATACGCACTCATCGAAGCGGTCACCGGACAGTGCTGTCCAAAACGTTCAAAAATGCGTTTTCAAACGGGTTCTCCGGTGAGTTTGAGCCGGGAATACAGTCCATCTCGCAAACCACCCCCAATTACGTTTAGGGAGGTGTATCTAACATCTTTACCTTCGTCTTTGCCTTTGTCTGCCTTTCTATCGATGCTCAGACCGCCAAAAACAACGGCAGATTATGGTAAAGACGATGATAAAGACAAAGAATTATGCTTCTATAAACGCTATTTTGGACAGGCCTGACCACCGGAGGAAAACGTCGTAAACCGAAATCATTACCCAGGCCGGTGCGGGCATTCAGCTCCCGCCAGCCTGGGTAATGCTTTGCCGGGCTTTCAGCCCTGTGAAACTCTGCCAGGCCCAGCCACGCGGCAGTTATCACCCCGGACGACAATGGTCTGGCCCGGACATTTCACGAGCCGACAGTTGCGCCCGTTGTTGAAAACACACTGTGATTCACAATTGCCCTCATTGTCCCACGTTACCTGCAGCTGAGGCGGCTTTTAGAATAAT
>CAZXYF010000023.1:0-25710 GCA_964644705.1 uncultured candidatus Brocadiaceae bacterium
CGATGATAAAGACAAAGAATCATGCTTCTCGAAACGCTATTTTGGACAGGCCTGCGGTGATCCTGTCCACTTGCGTTTGCGGATCCGGATAGCTCAAACATTAGCGGGGACCATTCTATCATCTGATTCGAGAGGCTCAAAGATAACGTTTTGTGGCCGACGTAGTATCCTGATATGCTGGAATGAGGCGGAAAGCACACCGATGTTAACGACCTGACAAGTAGCGTTTTACGAAACGGAAGCCTATGGCCACTGAAACCCTGAAGATCAAAGGTAGTGATACCCGGCTGTACGTGGGCACAGCCGGGTGGAGCTACGATGACTGGTCGGGGATTGTGTATCCCGATGATCGATCAAAAGACTTCCGGGGACTGCAGTATCTCGTGGAGGAGCTGGATTTCAACACCGTCGAGCTCAACAACACATTCTACCATCCGCCGAAACCCCAATACTGCGAGAAGTGGTTGGAGGATGTCCGGAGTTGTTCCGGCTTCAAGTTCACCGCCAAGCTCTGGAAGCGATTCACCCACGAGCGGGACGAAATGTGGGAGAAGGGGGAGGTGGAGGTTTTTCGCGAAGGTATTGCCCCGCTGGTGGACGCGGGTAAAATGGGGGGTTTACTGGTTCAGTTTCCGTGGTCATTCCGGTTCAAACCCGAAAGTATGCACTGGATGGCTCACGTGGTGGATGAATTCCGGGATCTGCCGATTGTGGTGGAGCTCCGCAGCACGGGATGGCTGGAGGACCGCGGGTTGCGATTCCTGCAGGAACTGGGCGTCGGGTTCTGCAACATCGATCAGCCCAGTTTCCGCAACAACATTCCGCTGACCGCGCACGGGTTTGGCTCAATCGGTTACATGCGTCTTCACGGCCGAAACCGGGACGCCTGGTTCGACGACGAGTCGGGACGGAATGAACGTTACGATTACCTGTATTCGCCGGAGGAGCTGGCGGGAATTGAGGACGCCATCGAGAAGACGGCGGAGCAGGTGCAGAACATGTTTGTAATCACGAATAACCACTACCAGGGGCAGGCCCCGGCGAACGCTGCCCAGCTCAAATCGCTGCTTACCGGCGAGCAGATCTCCGTGCCGGACCGCCTGGCGGAAAATGTGAAGGGCATTGAGAGCTGAGTTGGCTGTAAAATTACTCCGGATGTTAATAATTGTGAAAAAGGGGTTGCGAGAGCGGGCGGGTGGGGTATAAATAAAGTGTCGGAGGGATGGAAAAGGAAGGTTGGGAGAAGAACAGAAGCCCTTTTCCCAACAAACTTCTGAGTAAAGCAGAAATCTTTTCCATCCCTTCGATTTTTTGTACCTCCTTATCATGCGAAAATCAGGAGGGGGGCATCCCGGTGGAGGAAAGAAGAGATGAACCAGTTGGATGAGTGATCCCGATGTGTCTGGGCGCAGGCCAGCGGCAAGGGCAGAACCAGGCAGGGCATAGCGGCGCGGGAAATTCTACTCAGCCGTGTCGTAAACCCCCAGATCACGATAGCGCTGGTATCGATGTTCCAGTAGCTCATCCATCTCGACGTCGTTCAGATCCTGGAGGGTGGATTGCAGGTAGGAGCGTAGGTTATTGGCCGTAGCGACGGTGTCTCTGTGCGCGCCGCCCAGGGGTTCGTCGATAATCTCATCAACCACGCCGAATTCGAGCATGTCCTTCGCTGTCACCCGGAGTGCTTTGGCTGCTTCACCCGCTTTTTCGGAGTCCCGGAACAGGATAGCCGCGCAACCCTCGGGGGAAATGACCGAATAATACGCGTTCTCCAGCATGCCATGACGGTCTCCGACACCAATGCCCAGCGCGCCTCCGCTGCAACCCTCACCGGTGATCAGTATGATGATGGGGGTGCGCAGCCCGGACATCCGGAAAATATTCTCGGCAATCGCCATGCCCTGTCCACGTTCCTCGGCTTCGACGGCGGGCGCCGCCCCCGGAGTATCAATGATGCACACCACGGGGAGCCCGAATTTCTCGGCCAGCTCCATTTTCGCCAGAGCTTTCCGATAGCCTTCCGGCTGGGGCATCCCAAAATTTGTTTTCATCTTTTCCTTGGTGTCGCGGCCCTTCTGCTGGGCAATCACCATCATCCGCTGATCCTCAATACGCGCAAAACCCGTCACAATGGCTTGATCATCTCCAAATCGTCGATCGCCATGGAGTTCCATAAAATCATCGAACACGATGGGAATGTAATCGCGGGATTGAGGACGTTTGGGGTGCCGGGCGAGCTGAACGCGCTGATATGGGGTGAGCCCGGCGACGATGTCTTTCAGAGTCGCATCTCGTTCCTTCTCCAGTTCGCGAATTTTATCTTCAACATCCCGACCGTCCTCAGCCTGTTGTTGAAGATCCTCAATCTGTTGATCGAGTTCCTCGACCGGTCGCTCGAACTCGTAAGCGAACTGTCCTGTTTCGTTGGTTTTGCCCATAAAGTTATGGTGTTCCGATTGAACGTGAAAAGTTTATGTGTTCTTTATTTTGCGACGAACAAGGCCATATTGTACCCCTGTGAAGGTTGTGAATCAAGCATGGCTGCACGTATAATCATAGCCGCTTCAGAAGCTATTTGTTTCGCTGCCGTTTGAGTTTGAAGGTGGTCTCCCATGGGATTTAGCGACGATGATCAGCGCTACATGATGCAGGCGCTCTCCTGTGCGAAAGAGGGACGGGGATGGGTGGAACCCAACCCGTTGGTGGGGGCCGTGCTCGTCAGAGATGGGGAGTTAATAGGTGAAGGCGCTCATCTGGAGTACGGGGGAAACCACGCGGAGATCAACTGTCTGGAAGATGCCCGTGAGAAGGGGCACACGACAGAAGGGGCCACAATGTATGTTACCCTTGAGCCCTGTGCGCATGAAGGCAAAACGGGCGCTTGCGCCCCTGAACTCGTCAAAGCGGGGGTTGAGCGGGTGGTGATCGCAGTGGAGGATCCATTGTGGGAGAGTCATGCGGAGGCGACGGCTCTGCCTTCGGATGCGGAACGTGGACTGGGCATACTGCGCCGGGCGGGCATTCAGACGGAGACGGGATTGTGCAGGGACGCGGCGCTCATGCAGAATGCGCCCTTTTTCAAGTCCGTCCATACGGGTCGCCCCCTGGTGATCGGCAAATGGGCAATGACGGCGGATGGGAAGATCGCCACCCGCACCGGTTCGTCACAGTGGATCAGCGGGAGTGAGTCACGCCAGCGTGTTCATGCAATGAGGGGCCGCATGGATGCTGTGATTGTAGGGGCAGGAACGGCAGCGGCGGATGATCCTCGCCTGACCTGTCGGCATGCTCCCGTTCGACGTGAAGCTACCCGGGTCGTGGTCTGCGGCGGCACCGCACCTTCCCCGGATTCTGCGCTGATTGACGGCATTGAGGAGGCCCCCGTAGCCCTCGCCCACCGTGAGGACGCGTGTCCTGACGGATTGGAACGGGCGGTGGAGGCCGGGTGTGAAGCTTTGCCCCTGCAGTCCAACCCGAGTGAACCGGCGGGGGTTGATTGTGGTGCTCTGTTGGATGAGCTGGGCCACCGAGATATGAGTAATGTGCTGATCGAAGGTGGGAGTGAGATTCTTGGGAGTTTTTTCGATGACGGCCTGATCGATCGAGCATGGGTGTTTGTGGCTCCGCGTGTGGTGGGGGGGCGTGAGGCAGTTCATGCGGTGGGGGGGCATGGAGTGGAAACTATCGATAAGGGAGCTGCTATGCTCGGCACAACGGAGCTGGGGGAGCCAGCGTCTCCCCCTGCTGAACCATCCGTGCGTGTGTCGCTGAGTGGAAACGACATATTGATTCGCGGATGGACGGCTGATCCGCGATACTTTGGTGAACGTGAAGAAGGAAGTGAGTGATTATGAGTGCGGTATTTATGCAGGTCTATGAAAAGTTGAGAGACGAGTTTGGCCATCAGGACTGGTGGCCCGCCGATGGCCCTTTTGAGGTTATGGTGGGTGCCATCCTGACGCAGAATACGAACTGGAATAACGTGGAAAAGGCCCTGGATAATTTGCGCGATGAAGGTGTTTTGCGTCCCGGTATCGTGGCGGATATAGACCCGGAGAGGCTGCAGGAGTTGATCCGGCCGGCCGGATACTACCGGCAGAAAAGTGCGCGGCTCGTCCGGCTGGCGCGCTGGGTTGTCAAAAACAGCGAAGAGGATGGTGAGTCGTTGAATGAAATTGCCGATCGTCCGGTCGAGGAGCTTCGGGAAGAATTGCTCGCCATCAACGGTATCGGGCCCGAAACTGCTGACAGCATTTTACTGTATGCTCTAAACAAGCTCGTTTTTGTTGTTGACACATATACGGTGCGGGTTTTCAGTCGGCATGAGTTGCTGGATCCGAGTATGCCTTATAGGGAGGTGCAGGAGACCATTGCATATCAACTGCCGGATGATCTCGATGTTTATCGCGATTATCACGCTCAACTGGTGGAGGTGGGGAAACGATATTGTTCCAAAACGTCACCTTCGTGCTCGGAATGTCCGCTGAGACCTCTTCTTGGTGAGCCGTTGTTGGCAGATTATTGATCTATGCGGATGCTCTCACCCGCTTGCGGGGTATGAGGAGGATTGTTATCTTTGCTTGTGGGTGGGTCACTGATTTACCAGTTTATGGGGGCGGCATCCTGAATTCGAGGTTCCTATTGTACCCAAGGGAGAAACACGATGGGATCTGATGAGGACTGCATTTTTTGCAAGATTGTGGACGGTGAAATCCCGGCGGCCAAACTTCTTGAAACCGATCGTGTCCTCAGTTTTCTGGACGTCAATCCAGTGAACGAGGGGCATGCCCTGGTGGTGCCGAAACGCCATGCGGAGAATCTGCTGGATCTGCGGCAAAAAGAAATGCATGCGGCTATTTTCGCTGTACAGCGGGTGAGCCGGGCCGTCGTGCGTGTGACGGATGCTGACGGGTTTAACGTGCTGCAGAATAATGGAGAGGTTTCGGGACAGGAAATCCCGCATGCCCATTTCCACGTGATCCCAAGATTTGAGGGAGATGGATTCAATCTGGGCTGGCGACAGGGGAGTTACGAGGAGGGAGCGATGGAGCAGTTACGCGAAGATATAAAGAGACACCTTTGAGAGATGGAGAAAAAAAGATGAACGGAGATTACGACGTCATAATTATCGGTGCGGGACCGGCCGGGATGGGGGCCGCGCTGTACACGGGTCGGGCCATGATGGATACGCTGATTCTGGAACGGACCGGCGCCGGCGGACAACTGGCGGAAGCCTACGATGTGGATAATTACCTGGGCTTTCCGGAGGGCCTGACAGGACCTGAACTGGCCAACAAGATGAAAGAGCACGCTCGCCGATTCGATGCAACCATCGAGAATAAACGTGTTGAGGATATTCAATCGGAGGGTCCACTGAAACGGGTCATCACAGCCTCAGGCGATGAATATACCGCCCCGATTGCGGTGATTGCTTCCGGAGCATCTCATCGGAAACTGAACATTCCGGGGGAGGAACGCCTGGCCGGATCAGGAGTAAGTTATTGTGCCACGTGTGATGGAGCGTTTTTCCAGGACAAGCACGTTGTCGTTGTTGGGGGGGGCGATGCCGCCACAACCGAAGCGGTATTCCTCACCAAGTTCGCATCCAAGGTCACCCTGGTGCACCGCCGGGAGGGCTTCCGGGCCAGGGCGGTGAACAAAAAAGAAGCGCGGGACCATGAGGAAATTGAATTTGTCCTCAATACGATTCTGACGGAGATTGTAGGCGACGAGTCGGTGGAAGGGGCGGAAGTGCGGAACGTGGAGACGGGCGAGGAATATACCCTCGACTGCGATGGCGTGTTTATCTTCATCGGACACGAACCGAACACCGAGTATCTGTGTAGCATATTGCCCCATTGCGGTGGAGACCTGATTCCCACCGATATGAATATGGAAACCGATGTGAAAGGGCTGTATGCGGTTGGGGATGTCCGGGTGGGCTCCTACCGCCAGGTATCGACGGCCGTGTCGGATGGCGTGGTTGCTGCGATGCATGCGGAGAAACGGATCAAAGATCTTGCGAAAGATTCGGAGTAATGCTGGGGAAGGATATTTTTGACCACAACCCGGAAGTCAATTCTCTGGAGTCATTGGTGTGTTTTGAGATGAAACATCGAGAGGTGAATACTGATTACCGCAAAAAATGGGCCACCACGGTACTTCTGTTCGTGTGCGTGTTGTTCATGCCCTTCATGCCTGAACGAAATGTGGAGGCGGATGATCAGAATCCGCAGGAGGGCCGCGGCACTCCCGGACAATCGTGGGAAGGGGAAATAATCCCCGTGCGCCAGGTTCGTCCCGGAATGAAGGGTTACGGTGTTACGGTTTTCAGGGGACGGAAGCGACAAAATTTTAAAGTGGAGATCCTGGGCACGACTCGTAGCATGACCCCCGGCAGCAGCATTGTGCTTGCTCGGCTGGAATCCCCCCACCTGGAAAAGTCGGGTTTAATCGCGGGGATGAGTGGAAGTCCCGTTTACATATATCCGGAGGAGGGAGAACCCGCGCAACTTCTTGGCGCGGTGGCCTATGGGTTTGCTTTCGCACGTGCCGCTATAGCTGGCATCACGCCGGCTGAGGACATGAAACAGCTTCTGAAAAGCGGGGGAAATACCGGTAGCGGAAAAACGAAGAAGACTCAACGAACAAAGATGTTTCGTAAAAACGTGCGCATCCTGAAACGGGCGGCCAGAGATATCGGCGAAGACGAATCCGATCGCCGCTCGATCAGGCGGCGATTGCTGGGGGAGCGGCTGAAACTTTTTGGGCTCAATACGGCAGACTCTGCCCCGGATGTCCCGGTGGATGTGGAACTGAGCGATGAGGGGCGTTCCGATGGTAAGGCCTCGATGAGCTATTTACCTGTTCCCATGGCGGTCGGTGATTTCGGAGACAAGTATTACGACCGGTTCGCTTCGTTGGTGCGCATGGGGGGATATTTGCCGGTTCAGTCAATGGCCGCGAAAGGTGGGAAAGCAGCAGCGGGAAAAACTCGAATCGCAGCAGGTATGCCGATCGGGGGCGTATATGTGACCGGTGATCTGCAATTGGCTGGGATAGGGACGATAACCTTTGTTGACGGAAAAAAACTGGTGGGTTTTGGGCATCCCATGGGCAATACGGGCATGAGCAAACTACCGCTCGCCACGGGTCGCGTTCAGGCCGTTATCCCGTCATACATGAGATCCTTTCGTCTGGCGTCTATAGACAGGGTGGTGGGAACCCTGGTCCAGGACCGGGGTGTTGGTATCGTGGGCAAACTTGGCGAGAAAGCCCCAATGTTTCCCGTTACCGTGCGGGTTACCGGGGACCATGAGACGACGTACAACTATAAAGTGGCGGGCTACTGGCGAGTGGCGCCGATGGCGAGTTTTTACGCGGCAATGGCCGGTGCATTGCACTGGGAAGGGCAGGGCACCGGGGAAACAATCGTCGCTGAGTCGACTATCAAGCTGGAGGGGGTAGAGGATCCGATCGTCCTGGAAAACACCTACGCTGGCTATCAGTCTGTTGCTCCCATACATGACATGATTTTGCGTCCGCTATCATTCCTTATGCCCAATCCGTTCAGAGACGTGACGGTGGAGAAGCTGGATGTACATCTCCAAATCGAACCGCAAGTAGAATCGGCTCGGGTGGAAGGAATTTCCCTGCAGGAATCGAGGGTAAAACCGGGAGAGATGATACGCATACGCGTGCAACTGAAAAAGTATCAGGGCAAAACCGCCTGGAAGGAAATAAAGCTTCGGGTCCCAACCAATGCACAACCCGGCAGCTCGGTTAATCTCATTGTCTGCGGGGCACAAACATACCGGATGTTGCGGGCTCAGCTGGACCCGGGTTTTTTCGCGCCCGATGATTTTCATGGACTGTTAGAAAACGTGCGATGGTCCCCGTCCAATACCAGGATTTATGCCCGAGCGGGTTTCATCCGGCGGGGATTAAGATACCAGGGCACGGCGATGCCGAACTTACCCGGATCCACACGGGTACTGATGGAAAGTGGTACTGCCTACGGACGGACTGAAGCCCTCATGAAGGACCAAACGACATCCGTGCAGTCCCCATGGGTCATACAGGGCCTGGTGAGAGCCCGTCTGAACATCGTGCGGGAAAAATGAATGCCAGAATGGATCTGTCGCGAGCGAGCGTACTATGGTTTATAAACGAAAGATAGCTATGAAATTGCAACGAACCTTATTTGTTCAAATGATCGCGCTGGTCGCACTGGTTACGGCTTCCGTAACCCTGGCAAAATCCTGGGAAGTCAAGGGCGCGAAAGAGTTTGCAAAGGGCGAGCTGGAAGGCGTATCCCTGCGATCAACGGGAGAAATCAGACTGGCGCCGGAGATCAATGGGCTCGACGGCGTGAAAAGTTCCTATATCTGGGATCTGTCGGTTTCGCCGACCGGGGAAGGAACCTATGCGGGAACGGGAAGTCCCGCGGCTGTGCTGCGGATTGAGGGGGACGAGGTGGAGCGTCTGCATACAACCAGCGAGGCGCATGTGACGAGTATATTGGCCCTGAAAGACGGTTCTGTGCTGGCGGCAACCGCGCCCAGGGGCATTGTTTACAGGATAAAACCGGATGGTCCGGTAAGTGTTTTTGCCGACCTGGAGGTGCGGTACGTGTGGGATATGATCTCGCTGTCGGGCCGCGACTGGCCAATTTACTGCGCTACCGGCGTGCCTGCGCGCATTCTGGAGCTTACGGAGGATGGTGGGAGGCGAATCGTGTATGAATCATCCGAGCAAAATCTGATGTGTCTGGCTCCCGATAAACGGGATAGCACAATTTATGCGGGGAGTCAGCCCAGCGGACTCGTCTATAAAATATCCACCGATGGCGATGTCTCCGTTCTGTATGACGCACGAGAGAAGGAGGTTCACGCGCTCAGTTTGTCTGACGACGGCGTACTTTACGCTGCGACGGCGCAGGCTGACAAATCCAGGAAAAAACTGCCCACGGCGGGGAATGGTAATCGCCGAGATGGCGGATCAACTGCCCCTCAGTCCGGCTCGAAAAACGCCAAGAGGAACGGCAGAAATTCCGCGAATAACAGTGTTTACCGGATTCATCCGGAGAAAGGGGCGAGCCGGGTGATGCGGTTGAACCAGAGTCTCGGGTTATCGCTGGTCGTCGGCGCGGAGGAAAAATTGATGGTGGGAACAGGAGGGGAAGGGCGGCTATTAGAGGTGGACGGAGAAGAAAACGTGACGGTAGTGGAAGTTGACGGCGCAGATGATGTGACAGCATTGGTGCGGGGTGGGGATACCAGTGAGGTGATCGTGGGTACGTCCAACAGCGGTCAGTTGTTGAAACGAACGGATGGGTACAGCCGTGAAGGACGCTATGTATCCCGGGTGTATGATGCTGGTTATCTGTCGTCCTGGGGTCGGGTGACCAAGGAAACCCGCGAGCCGAAAGGTACTTCAATTACGATCCAGTTACGAGTGGGAAATACGGAGGAACCTGGAGAATCCTGGACGGAATGGCGGAATATAGAAGAGGATGAGGGGCAATTACCTCTGAGTCGTTTCGGCCAGTTGAGAGCGGTGATGTCGACGACCAGAACGGAAGTTACGCCGGAGTTGCTGACGATGACAGCGTATTATCGCCAGTGCAATCGACGGCCGGACGTGCGGAGCCTGAGCATCGATGGGGCGGATTCTGGTGATAAAAGTGGCCGGGGAAAAGGGAAATCACGGAATGGGCAGGAGCGGAAGACAAAACTCACGCGTGTTATTCGATGGAAGGCGACTGATCCGAACGACGACCCCCTCGTGTATGATCTCTATTATCGCGGTTTGTATGAAGAAAACTGGAAAGAAATTGAGGAAGACATCAAGGGCAGGAACCGCGCAAAATGGGATACGCAGCGCGTTCCCGACGGCAAATATCTACTGCGGCTTGTTGTCACCGATCGGATGGCGCGGGCCAGAGCGAAAGCGCTGACCGACAGTGAGATCACAGCGCCGTTTCTGGTTGATAACACCCGTCCCCGGGTCGTGTCTTTGAAGAGTAAGAAAACCCCGGAGGGAAATAAGTACATTATCGAAGGAAAAGCCAAAGATGAAAGCAGCGTGATAGAGAAGATATCTGTGAGCCGGAACGGTCAGCAGTGGAAGACCGTATTCCCCACTGATAATATGTTTGATGCCCGGTCTGAAACCTTTACCTACACGACGAAGGAACTGGAGGCAGGTGAACACGTGTTTGTGTTTGCGGCCAGGGATTCGGCGGGTAATGTGGGGAGCGACAAATATGTCATAAAGGTGAGCGGTTCGGGAAAAGATGAGCGGAGCAACAGGTGAGGTGAGGGTTGATGAAGGTCTAAGGGCCGGGTACCATGGGGATGTGTCGAGTATGCGTTGCACCACCTGGCATTGGCGAAATGAACAAGCATATTCTCGGGCGGAGGAACCTGCTTATGAAAATGAGAAAAGCGTTGTTACTCGGAGTTGTAGTGTTTGCTTTTGGGATATGCCCTCTGCAGGGTCAGGAAACGGGGGAAGGGGAAGGAAGGGAATCAGAGCAGAAGGCGCCCAAGGAAAAAAGTGTGCGTCGTATGGAGGTCAAACGTTACATGGGGGTCAGCCCGGAGGTTGCTAATAGAGCCATCACCCGCGGGCTTAATCGGCATGTTCGTTTCTCCGATACATATGAAGGAGCACGCTCAGCGCCGCGTTCATTGAGAAATGTCAGCCTGGATGGGAAACGGTATCGTATAGCTGCTATGATCCGGACGGGCAGTAATTTGTTCTGTCTCGTGCCCGCGGACCAGAAAGATACCATCAATAAGCTGCAACAGTCTAACGGCATTGCAGTGGGACAAAAGATCACAATAGAAGCCACGACACTGGGAATGGCGGCACCCGGGGGAGTGCTTCTTCTGGATCGGATGATAACGGGGGAGGGCGAAAAGTCCAGCATCGAGCATCAGCTGGTGCTGAGATGGCCTCAGGCTCGAGGGGTTCAACCCATACGTATTAATGAACCCGGGGAACACTCAGTCAGTTTCCCGTGTCGTCACGAGCGTGGTGATAAAGCTAAGATTCGTCTGGTCATCAAGCAACGGGATCGAAAGAAATTCCTGGCTGAAATAAAGAAGAAAAAAGCTAAAACCACGGATGAATCGAAGGATGAGGAAAAGAAGGGGGACGAGGAAGAGGAGGATGAGGAGGATAAGGAGTACCGCAGATTTGAGGCTTCGGCTGTTTACCGGCAGATCCGGGAGGGCAACAGGCTCAACGTTGAGTTTGAAGACAAGGCAAAAGGTACGCCTCCGCGAGTATCGAGATCGATTCGTTTGCCCGGGGGGAGAAGGATTCGACTTGGAGGGGCATTTGATACTTACACCGGAATCACCTGTCTTGTGCCGCAGAAGGAGGAAAAGATGGTGGAGCTGGTAAATCGCCTGATTCCAGGTCAGCGCGTCAAAATCTGGGGATCGACGCTGCCGCCCAATCGCCAGTACCGCCCCTTAATCGTGGATAAAATTGAGATTCCCGGCAGTACGAAACCGCAACAGAGTGATAGCGTTTGGGATGTGACGCTTTTCTGGTCGGATATCGACTCGGTTCGGTTTTATAAGATAGGGAGCTATAATCTCACCTTTCCCTGCCAGCATGAAGAGGATCGTCAGGAGAGGTTGAACATTGAATTACGCGAGGTGCGGGTTATATCGGAGGAATAATCCGTCCGTTATGACCCTCCTGAAGTGTAAGACACGCATGTCGGGCATTTTGATTTTGGATTATGCTGCTCGGGGCAGTTAATCCTGTGGTTTCTGTGGCTCGCTTGTTTCCAAACCCGTATGGAGTGCTTTCAGGTTGAGATCGATCTGGTCGGTTTTGTCTGGTGTCAACCAGTCCTCAATGGCAGTTTCAAGACTGTTGATCTGACATAACCCAGTGAGATTGATGAACCCTCCCAGCAGAATGACATTGGCGACCAGCTCATTTCCCATCTGAGCGGCCATGTCTCTTGCCGGCACATCCAGTACTACCTGTTTATTTGAGGAGGTGTCCTCCTCCCCGGCGACCATTGAAGAATCATAGACCAGATTACCACCGGGCACAAGAATGCCGCGGAAGCGGTCATACGACATCTGGTTCAAAATAACCAGAGAGTTTGCCGCTTCGACGTATGGGCTGAAGATTTCTTCGGGGGAGATGACGATATGACAGTTGCACGTACCGCCTCGAACCTCCGTTCCGTATGAAGGCATGTAGGTCGCGTTTAATCCCTCAGCTATAGCGGCATTGCAGAGAAGCTTTCCCAGACTCAGGATGCCCTGACCGCCAAAGCCGGCGATCAATATGCGATGTTCCCTGTCCGTGTCTGTGTCTGTGTTGTTTGCTGTCATATCAGTCAGTTATCGATGAATGGTGAATTATCTGATCAAGTGAAAGGGGGAGTGAACCGATCAATGGTAGTCATCTGGATTCGCGTCCTTAATCACCCCCAGGGGAAAGGTCTCGGTCATGATGTTTTCGATGTGTTCGACACATTCTCGCGGAGACATACGCCAGTAGGTGGGGCAGGGGGAAAGAATCTCAACGAAAGAGAATCCGATGTCATTGATCTGATATTCAAAAGCTTTTCTCAGCGTACGTTTTGTTTTCCGAACATGGCCGGCTGAAGTCACTGTGCACCGGGCGATGAGGCGGGGGGAATCGAGTTCCTCCAGCAGCTCACACATTCGTATGGGGGGGCCTTCGTTATTAACATCTCGGCCACGAGGTGTCGTAGTCGTTTTCTGGTTCTCCAGCGTCGTGGGGGCCATCTGGCCCTGCGTCATGCCGTAAACCGCGTTATTGATAAAAATGACAGTAATGTTTTCGCCACGGTTGGCACAATGAATGGTTTCCGCCATGCCAATCGAGGCCAGGTCGCCGTCGCCCTGATAAGTGAACACCACGTTATCGGGGTTGATGCGTTTCAAACCCGTAGCCACCGCCGGAGGGCGCCCATGGGCGGCCTCCGTCCAATCGATATCAATATAATTGTAGGCCAGTACGGCGCATCCAACCGGAGCAATACCAACGGTGCGTTCCCGGATTCCAAGATCATCTATGACCTCGCCCAGGACCCTGTGAACAATACCATGACCGCAGCCCGGACAGTAATGGGTTTGATTGTCGGTCATGCATGATGGGCGGGTGTATTTAGGTTTTTTGGTGATTTGCGGTGTGCTCATATTTTTATGTTACTCAGATATGGAGTTTATCTTTTGGGAGATTTCGCCGACCGTAGGGATACCTTCGCCGGGAAGGGGGAGCAGGTGGACCGGTGTGTCACCTTCAGCCGTCAGTCGGACGTCTTCAACCAGCTGTCCAGCACTCATTTCCACAGTCAGGGCCATGTCAACCCTGTTTAGATGGTCTTTCAGGGCGTTTACGGGAAATGGCCAAAGTGTGATAGGACGGAACAGGCCAACGCGTGCATCGAGCTCGTCGGGATGGTGCAGGACCAGTTCCCGGGCGATTCGGGCCGAACTGCCGTATGCGACGATCAGAATATCCGCTTCGTCGCAGCGCAGAGTTTCGTATCGGGGTTCTGCCTGTTGTATCTGTTTGTACTTTTCCTGCAGGTTCTCGTTATGGCGGGGCAGGGCGTCGTCTGTGAAATACAGTGAACGGATCACATTTTTCGGGCGGTCTTTGGCGCCCGTCAGAGCCCAGGGTTTCTTTACGTGATCGGGTTCTGGCAGATTATCGAGGTTGATCCCCTCCATCATCTGGCCGGTCATAGCATCGCTGAGGACAACCACCGGTGTGCGGTATTTATCGGCAAGGTTGAACGCTTCAAACGTGAACTCGGCCATCTCCTGGACGCTGGCGGGAGCCAGCGATATGCAGCGATAATCGCCATGTCCACCGCCACGTGTGGTCTGAAAGTAGTCTCCCTGGGACGGTCCGATGCCTCCCAGTCCGGGCCCCCCGCGTTGTACGTTTATAATGACGGCGGGAAGTTCCGCTCCGGCGAGGTAGGATATGCCTTCCTGCTTCAGGCTGATCCCCGGGCTGCTGGAGGAAGTCATGCATCGTGCGCCCCCGGCGCTGGCTCCGAATACCATGTTGATGGCGGCCAGTTCGCTTTCGGCCTGAACGAATGTCCCATCCCTCAGTGGGAGCTGATCGGCCATGTATGCAATAAGCTCGTTCTGAGGAGTGATGGGATAACCAGCATAAAATTGGCATCCCGCGCGTATGGCAGCTTCCCCGGCGGCCACGTTGCCGGATATGAGTGTTTTGTTAGAATTGTCTGTATTCTGTGTCATGTTACACCACGGAGAATGTGTTCTGATTTGCTACTTTTGTGCGTCGCCATCCTGTTCAACCAGCTCATATACCTCTATCGCAGCATCCGGGCAGATTGTAGCGCATTTCAAACATCCGCTGCAATCTGGCTCATCACGTACCGCAACGATCCGCTGTCCGTCTTCGTTGGGAGTCTCCTGGACGAACAGCTTGTCAAGATTGCATTCGTCGACGCATAAGCCGCAACCTTTGCAGTAGCGGCCCAATATTTCCACTTTGAATTTTTTACTGGACATAATTGGGGTGACCGCTCCATCCGAGTTTGTTTCTGAGTGTTTGGAAAAAACGCTGGCGGCCCGTTTGGATCAGCCGCAGCTCTTTTGTGGACTTGCGCACACGCACAACATCATCTTCCTCCAGCGGGGTGAAAACCTGTCCGTCCACGGTGAGGGCCGGGGGCTCGGCGTAATCACACGGTTGGATTTCCAGCTCGGCGTCCGGGGGCACGATAATCGGTCGATTGCTCAGTGTATGGGGACAGATGGGGGACACGACGAATCCGTGGATGCCCGGATAAACGATCGGGCCGCCGGCGGATAGGCTGTGGGCAGTGGATCCCACTGGTGTTGCTACAATCAAGCCGTCCGCTCGGTAGGTATTGACCGATTCCCCGTCCACCCTGAACTCTATCGTCAGGAGGCGGGACAGGCAGGTTCTTGATACAACTACATCATTTAATCCGGTTGTTTCGTGAACGATATTTCCATCGCGTTCCAGCACAGCGGAGAGCATCATGCGCTCGCTTATCGTGTATCGGCCCTCCAGCACGTCGGTCAGTGTTTCATGACATTGCTTCATCGTCGTTTCGGTGAGGAACCCGAATTTCCCCATGTTGATACCAATAACGGGAATATTTTGATCAGCGAACTTGCGGGCGGCGCTGAGCATGGTTCCGTCACCTCCCAGAGCCACCGCAAAATCCATGCTTTCATCCTCCCACGGGGTGTTCAGCTGGGTATCACGTTCGACCTCAACGCGTTTTTCCAGCCATGGTTGGAGTTCATCCAGGGCCCCGGCAACGCTGGGTTTTTGCGGGTTGCCAAACAGAATAACCTTTTTCATGGTCTCGGTCCTGTGTGTTGAGGTGGGGAGGGACTCATTTATTGCTGTTGATCGGGCACGTCGAAATCTTCCTCTTCCAGCTCACCCTCCAGCGTCTCTACTAATTTTACAACTTTGGACTCGGCGGTTTCGAGCTTTTGATGACATTCGCGGTATGCAGAGACCCCTTGTTCATACAATTCAAGGGCGTCATCCAGAGGGATGTCGCCCTGTTCAAGCTGGGCAACGATGTCTTCGAGCTGCTCGAGCTGCCCCTCAAAAGACGTATCTCCCGCGCTGCCATTGTTCTGGGTTGCTTCATTTTCCTCGGTCATTGTGGATACGTTTCCTCAGTTGATTCACGCGAAGCATGACGAAAAGAAAAACCATATGAACGTAATATATTGTAAAGGAAAAACGGGTCGCGTCTCGACATCCCGCCGGTACAGGCGGGAATTTATGTTTGGTGAAAGGTATCAGAGCGCGGCCCGCGCCGCCCGGTTGAATGGGGGGCAGGTCCCAGCCTGCCGGGGACCAGAACGTGTTGCACCACCAGAAGACCCGGCAGCCGGGTGAACGCTATCCCGGCATCGTTTACTCCGCATATTTCCCCACACCTCATGCGTTACGTATTCTAAAAGCAACTTCAGCAACCGGTAATCCGCAATTCACAGGCAGATCTATACGGAAAGGGTGTTCTCATCCGTACCAGCGACACCGGTTTGGTCTACGACTCGTGAAATATACGGGTTATCCCCGCGTCTCCGAGAATATTTACTCCGGTTGGGGATGATCCTCCAGGTCAGCCAGCGACTGGCGCAGGTCCTTATCCGGCAATGTGGAATCTTCCAGCTCGCCGTCCAGGTAACTTTCGTACGCGCTCAGATCCATCAACCCGTGTCCACTGTAGCACATGACGATGACTTTTTCCCGTCCTTCTTCTTTTGCTTTTTTCGCCTCCCGGATGGTGGCCGCAATCGCATGACTGGTTTCCGGAGCACAGATAGAGCCCTCGGTGCGCGACCATGTTACTGCCGCGTCATAGCATTCCAGCTGGTCAAGGGCGAGGGGAGAGACGAGACCCTCATTGATTGCCTCACTTACCAGCGGCGCCATTCCGTGATAGCGCAGGCCGCCAGCGTGAATGCCGGGGGGAACGAAACCGTGTCCGAGTGAATGCATGGGAAGCAGCGGAGTCATCTCGGCGGTATCACCAAAATCATACGTGTAGGCCCCTCGCGTCATGGTCGGACAGGCGGTTGGCTCCACGGGAATTACGTCAATCTGCGACCCATTGATTTTGTCCGCGAGGAAGGGGAACGCGAGCCCCGCGAAGTTGCTTCCCCCGCCACAGCATGCCACTACTACATCCGGCTCACCCTCTCCGGCAATATCCAACTGTTTTTTCGTTTCCAGGCCGATGATGGTCTGATGCAACATGACGTGGTTCAGCACGCTTCCCAGGGCGTAGCGTGTTTTGCCGGATTCATCGGCCACGGCTTCCTCCACCGCTTCGCTGATGGCGATGCCCAGGCTACCCGTAGTGTCAGGGGTTTTTTCCAGAACATCGCGTCCCGCCTGGGTCTCGTTGCTCGGGCTCGATACGCAGTCCCCGCCCCAGACACGCATCATGATTTTTCGGAAGGGCTTCTGCTCATAACTGCAGCGGACCATGTAAACTTTGCATTCGAGCCCCACGAGTTGACTGGCAAAACTGAGTGCGCTCCCCCACTGGCCCGCACCGGTTTCCGTGGTGAGCTTTTCGATGCCGAACTGTTTGTTGTACCACGCCTGGGGCACTGATGTATTGGGTTTGTGGCTCCCCGGTGGGCTGACGCTTTCGTCCTTGTAATAAATTTTAGCCGGTGTATCCAGGTGTTCTTCCAGATAGACGGCCCGTCTGAGGGGAGAGGGGCGCCAGCGAGCCAGGATGCCCAATATCTCTTCGGGGATGTCGATCCAGCGCTGTGTGCTGAGCTCCTGTTCGATGAGATTCATCGGGAAAATGGGAGCCATTGTCTCCGCGGTGATTGGAGTCCCGTCCGCGGTGAGAGGTGGATGCGGGGTTGAGGGAAGATCGGCAGCAAGATTATACCATTGGTTCGGGAGGTCCTTTTCGGGCAGATTGATTTTTACTTCTGACATGTATCCTAACTCCTTGTTGGGGGGAAGAGTTTTGCTCGGGTTTTACCCAGGACAGGTTACTCAGCTGGTGTGTCCACAATCTGGGTGCCTATACCCGTGTCGGTGAAGATCTCCAGTAACAGCGAATGATCCAGGTTGGCATCGATGATATGGGCCTTTCGCACGCCAGCGGCTATGGATTGCAGGCAGGCCCTGACTTTGGGGAGCATACCGCCGCTAATCACGCCGGATTCAATAAGTTCATCGACTTTGTCCCGGTGCAGACTGGAAAGGAAAGAATCCGGATCGCCGGGACGTTCCATGATACCATGCACGTCACTGAGAAACACGATTTTTTCGGCGCGCGTTTCCCGTGCGACCGCTGCAGCCGCGCTGTCGGCGTTGACGTTGTAGAGCTGGCCTTCATGATCCTGTCCGATTGGGGGTAGAACGACGATGTCACCTTCGGCGGATAACTCGTCAAAGCGATCAACGTCGACCGAAACAACTTCGCCCACGTATCCAATATCCACCTCTTTCGGTTTTTCATCTTCCCACACCGTCACCATTTTCTGCTGCGCCCGCAGAACGCTGCGCTCTTCCTGAAATCCGGGAACGGCGCTTGCTCCGTGATCCTGTATATGATGACAGACATCGGAATTGATTTCTTCGGCCAGCACCCGTACCGCTATGTCCAGAGTCTCCTCGTCGGTTTTTCGATGTCCGCCGACGAAATTCGGTTCCAGTCCAGCTTCGTCCATCGCTTGTGAGATATGTTTTCCACCGCCATGGACGATGATAGGTTGTATGCCAACGGTGGCCAGGAATACGGCGTCTTCCAGTACCTCCTGAATGACATCGTCATCCGCCATGGCACTTCCGCCGAATTTAATGACGATACGTTTGCCCCGAAAGCGCTGAATGTAGGGCAGGGCTTCCACCAGAGCGTTTGCTTTTTGGATGGCGTCTTCCAACTGTGGGTTACTCCTTAGATTTATGGTCTGAAAGCACTTGGAATATCTGATTTTAACGTCCCGAACGCGTAATGTCATCATAAGAATTCGGGCGGGAGTGAGGCTCATAATCGTGCTTGACACATTGTCCCGTTGATATGCCTTTGAGCCGGGAAGTATTACCTGCTCTCAACGCGGTCGGCTGGATAGGTAATTGCCGAATATCGGCACCACAGCGGGGCGCCAGGTGGCACTATATCCCGGTGTGTGCGGCAGCTAACCCGCCTCCTGGAGTGATATTGTTCTGGCTCATGAAAGATGTGGAAGCCATTGTGTGACCGGGATATCTGATGGCAGGTGGACAGCGTTACGGTGCGATTGTTACGATAGAGCATCGTGATATGAATACGGGGCGAGATATGAATACCCGACCGATCAAAAGATTGCTGGAGCTGGAAAAAATGCTGGGCGTTGACTCCCTGCTGCTCAAACCGAGAGAGCGGCAGCGGGATCGTGATTCATTGCCAGATACCGAAGAGGAGAGTATCAGGGAGATGACCGTGGAAGACGAACTGAAAAAAGTTGAGAAACAGGTAAAAAACTGCACCAGATGCCGCTTGCACGAAAAGCGCACGCAGGGAGTTTTTGCACGGGGGCGTGCGGATTCCGATCTGATGCTTATCGGGGAAGGACCCGGAGCGGATGAAGATCGGGAGGGCGAACCATTTGTGGGACGGGCGGGCAAGCTGCTGGATGAGATCATCACGGCCATGGGGCTGGAGCGTGATGAGGTCTATATCACCAACATTGTCAAAAGCCGTCCGCCCCAGAACAGGGATCCTCGCGCCGATGAAATCGAGGCCTGCTGGCCGTATCTGGAACGGCAGATTGAGCTGGTTGATCCGCGTGTGATGATGACGCTGGGAAAACCGGCCTCCAATACCTTGCTGGACCGCAACAGCGCGATGTATGAAATGCGGGGGGAATGGTTCAAATACGACGGCATACCCCTGCTGCCGACTTATCATCCGGCCTATCTTCTTCGGTCACCGAGCGAAAAGGAGAAAGTATGGGCCGATGTGAAAAAGGTCCTGGCGTTTCTTCACGGGGAAGAAGATCTACGGCCGGAGTTTGAGTGAATATTTTTGGCACCCATCGACGTCATTGACCGCGTACCAGAGTTGTTCGGTCGATGTCGTTTTGCTGGAGGGCTTCACCTATATCCTCCAGAAACCGGTGCGCGTCCTGGGCGTAACCTGCCGTTGGCTTTATACCTTCCACGCGTGACGTCCAGTATTCATTGAAGGTTTGCATGTATAACTCCCGCGTGTACTTCGCCACCATCGATCCCAGGGCGGTGGGGAGGGCATGCTGGTCACCGTCGCTTTTGAACGCCAGCCACATGAAGTGATCCGGGTCGGCGAGAGTGTAAACTGATCCGGAATCTCCTTCTCGCTGGACAGTTAGCCGAGCATTGGGGAAACTATCACGGAGTTGTTTGCGGTAATGCTGGCGTCCGCCATGGCGGTCAATCAGGACGTAGCATTTGCCTCCCTTGCTCCGGTTCCAGAGCATCTGCAGGAGCATGCCGCATTTTTGCCAGAGGAGCCGAGCTTTGTTCCGGGTTTGCCGAATAATGGAGTTGTATTCAGTGGGCAAAACCACCACGGCGCGCGCCCCGCTGAACGTCAAGTTGTTCTGTCGCAGGGTTTTTTCCAGGACCGCTGATTTACTGGCGATAGCGGAGGCGTTGCTGCGGACTGGCAGTGAAGAGGATGCGACATCCTGGGTCCAGGGTGTGCCATCCTCCAGTGGAACATCCGGCGGGAGGAGTACGTTCAGAAAGTCCCCAACGGAGGTGGGCAGAGGGTTCATTTGAGTAAAAAAAGAGAGCACGCCTTCTTCCAGAAGACGAACTCCCCGGGATGGTGTATAAACTTTTTTGCTATCGTTGACAACCAGACGCCCGTCTGCTCGGGTGGGTTCTGGAACGAGGGAATCTTCGAGCATGTCCCAGAGTTGACCCTCCCTGGGGGCATGATCCAGCGAAAAGGCCGTCCCTGCTACCACAAGTGGTCCCAAGAGTGGCCCATAACCTGCCTCGTCAATGCCAGCCCATAATACCATATTTCGCAAATCCGCCCGTTTGCCAACATGTCAGGACCTTCGTGGATAAGAACGGAAAAGGCCACCGGTTTATTTGCCTTTATCTTCTTGGTCCTTTTTTCCAGATTCCTTTTCGTCCTTCTTATTGTTGGAATCCTTGTCCTTTTCCTCTGACTTGTCCTCCGAATCCGAGCCCCCACCTAACAGGTTGCCCAGAGTGGTGGTCTGCACTTTTTCTTTTTTTTCGTCCGAGTCCTGCTTTGCCTTTTTTTGCTCTTCCTTAAATTTCTTCAGCTTCTTCATTTTTTCTCTTCGCTCTTTTTCCCTTTGCTCCTTTTCCTTGCGTTTGGCGATTTCTTTTTTCCGCTCTTCTTCCTTCTGTGCCTGGACCTCTTCCCGTATTTCACCCCAGGCTTTCTTGATTGGGATGCCGGCCTGACGTTTTTCAAAATATTTCTTGAGGAGCTTGATGTCGAAACGCGCTCGTTTGAAAACCCCCATCACTTCATCCTTCGAATACCCCTCGACCTTTTTCTCCGGTTTTTTCCGTTTTTTTCTTTTCTTCCCCTTTTTCTTGCTTTTCTTCTTTTTGTCTTTCCCGGCCTGGGCCCTCTGTTGGAATCCCTTACCTCCGCCCGCGCGGAAATAGAAGTAAAACCAGCGATGTGTTTTGCTTGGCGGGAAAGTCTTGAAAACCTCAGTTACCTCGCGGGGATGGAATTTATATTTTTTTACATACTCCCAGAATTCCTTCATAGCGCCGGGTTTCTTCTCACAGATCTTCATAGTTTGGACAATGGCGCCCCAGGAAAGCTTGTGCTTTCTTTTCAGACTCACAATGGTGTCGAATAATACGCTTTCCCCGTTTGACAGGTTCAGCGCCGTTTGCATGTCTTTACGGGACCAGTTTTTCCCCTTCAGTTTCTTCCACCTCTCAGCCACCTGTTTTTTTGTCATCTGTCCCGCTTGAGCAGTGTTCGGCATCAGCCCGATCTGCACTGCCGATAGGGCCAGCAGTGCAGCCAGAGTTATTGACAGCCGTTTACGTATATCCATCTTTCAAGCCCTCCGCTCTGAAGATTCATAACTCCTCTTTTCTACATCCAGTATATGGCACGTAGGTGCTTTTGTAAAACATTGAGAGGGCTCGGGCATCATCGTTGGAGCGTTGAGTGGTGTCTTTTTGCGGGGCTGGTTCCGGGCGGAGGCTGGAGCAAGTTCATAGCTCTATCGCATAGTGACCCGCCCCTTGTTCGGGCTCTTCGCCCCGTTGCAGGCCATTTCAACTGCTGAATATGGGATGTTTCGAAGCCCTGATAGGAAGCAAAATGGAGGGGGCAGAACTTGCAATTCATGCGGTGGTTGCGCTAGAGTCATAAAGTAAGCCAGAGAGAGTAATTGGTTGTTTTTAGAGAGCCGCGGGATCAATGGAGGCCAAGCATGAGTGCAGAAAAACAGTCCGAGGGTAAAGAAGGACGAGCGGGTACGGATGGTCAGGCGGAATCTGGAGATACCGGTGCCAGAGGCAAACAGCGTTACAGGGAGGCACGTGCCCAAAACAGTCCTGAAGAAGGCGCACAGGCCAATGCTGATTTCCAGAGCTTTCTTGCTGGCCTGTATACTCAGACTCTGGCATCCTTAGGGGCGGTTGAAGACCCATCAACCGGTGACCGGCATCAGGATCTTCAGCAGGCGCGTTACCTCATTGACACTCTGGGGTTATTGAAAGAGAAGACGGAGGGAAATCTGGAATCCTCGGAAGAAGGTTACTTTATGAACCTTCTGCAGGATCTGCGTATGCGATATGTTCAGGCTGTGGAGAATAAACAGAACGAAGGCGACGAAAGTGCATCGACGGAATAGTTCACGATGGTTGTGTCAGTAAAAGGTGGGACGGCTCATCGGAATTGGAGAGTAAAATGGATCTGGCGGTTATCACGAATGACTGGTCATACGATGCGGATGACGAACACAACAATATCCGAAAAATCACCGGTATTGATGGGGCTGTAAAACTTCAGATTCGACTGCAGAACGGCATTGTACAGTGGGAGGCAGAAGGCCGCCCGGATGGGGACAGTCCGCACGGATGCGATACAGTCCTTGAATATTGTGAGGAACTGGTGGCAAATCGGCACAAACTTGAGGAAGAACCTGGGGAGTTTACTTTGCCGGAACATCTGGTCGATGAGTTGGGTGATGAACTGCAATCCTATGACCGACGGCGGCAGATTTTCATGCTGATAAGAGACTATCGTCACGCTCGTCGCGATGCGATTCATGGGTTGTCGATCATTGAAATGGTTGGAGAATACGGGGATGATCCGTCTGCGAAATTGCGGTATGAACGCCAACGACCTTCTTTGATTGCGGATCGTGCCCGGTCGCAGGCTCTTCTGGATATTCAGGAGGGAGAGTTCAAACGGGCTCTGCTGGCCCTGACCGGCGGAATTCGCCAGATCGAAAGGAACTTTCAGCGACTTGGGATCGGTTCAGAGGTCCGCCACTGCGAAGACCGCAAATCATTGATTGATTTTCGCCGGAGTCTGCGCGAACACTGCCATGTTCCCATGACCGATGGGGAACTGCTGCAGAGCCTGCGGTCAGAACAGAAAATTGCTATTCAATGTGAAGATTATGAAATGGCCGGCCGACTCCGTGATAAGATTACGCGGCTTCGGTCCCGGATGGGAACCCGGGAAAGTGGTTGATGGGCGGTAAGTGGGGAAACACGTAAAAAACCGTTGCGTCCCTCCGCGCAGCGGCTTTTTCGCAGGATAAGTTATCGCTGTCCATCCATAAATCGCCCGACCTCTTCGCGCGCGATACGGGTCCATTCCCACATGCGCTCGGGCTCATGACGGCAGGTATGCGTGTCCTTCATGATCATTTCAACCACACATCCTTCGGTTTTGCGCAGAAAGTTCCGGATGACCTTTCGTGCGTGTTCTGGATCCCACTGTTCCCCCGCGATGATGGCCGGGTTGGGCTTCCAGGAGTAGATGTATTGGTCCTGCAACTCCTCGGCGCTCTGTTCCACGTCAGCCCACGGGCTGATGGAAATGCGGCGGATGTTGGGGATGTTTTTAACCAGGTCGAGTTTATTATGGAGCGGCTCGCAGCAACCGTAGGCGTTCAGGCCGGTTTTCTCCAGCAGGCGCATCTCGTGCTGCAGGGCAAACTCCTCGTGCATTTGGGGCGAGACCTCTGAGAATATCTGGGCGGTGGCGAAGCCCCAAATATCACAGAGGCGCACATGTTCTCCGTCGAAATCATTCTGGGGTAGCTCGTTGGTATAGCCCGTTCCCCCCGAGCCGCTGTAGTGTTTGCGATTGTCCAGTGACAGCGCGTTCTGTTCCTCCAGCTGTCGGAGTTCCCCCAGCACACCATCCATGATCCGGCGCATGCCCTCATGGACCAGTTCGGGGTTATCTATCAGGTCCATGAAGATTCGGTCCAGTCCGCGCCATTTGGCGAACGTGTCCATCGGGGAGCATCTGGCCCCCGCCCGTCCCCGCAGTTCTACCTCGATAATGTCCCCGAACAGTTCCTGATACTCTTCGAACCGTCTCCGGCTGGCCTCCCAGTCCACCGTTACGGTGGGGGACTGGATTTTCTCCAGGTCCGACATATCATCGATCACGCTTTCGAAGTGATCGGCCCCGGTGGCGTTCTCCGAATGCGTCACATCGATGTCCAGACCCCATCCGGTGTTGTTGATCACCAGCGGGCAGACGATGTTCGGCTCGATCACGGTGTCGTCCTGCATGTGTTGGGCGTAGTAAATGCGGTGACGCAACCCCCATTCCAGCGATCTCAGCGGACAATCTTCGCTTGTTTCAAGTGCGCTGTCGGGCAGTAGTTCGCGCCAGGATCCTTCGGGGAAGATCAGGATCATGGGGCGGACGGGATCAAGGTCATTGTGGCGTGTCCACATCTGGGCTTTTTCCTGCTGCACGGGATCGTTGCCGATTTCTGCAACGCGTTTGGCAAGATCCCGGAGTATCTGGAGATCATCATCTTTTATATCCATGGATAGTCCTTTCATTCATAGCAAAATGTGGCGGTCGTCCGATAGTATCGTGATAGGATACAATGAATAGGAGCAGAGGGCAAAACAGCGTTAAAGTGCCCCCTCCTCGGTCTGCAAGTTGATTGACAGCTGAATGCCCACAGTGTATCCTCAGAACCCGATACAGGGGGTATATATTGCGCAGACACTAAGTGAAAATGATGGAAATGCGCCCGTAGCTCAGTGGACAGAGCAACGGACTTCTAATCCGTAGGTCGGGGGTTCAAATCCTCCCGGGCGTGCCAGCAATAAAGGCCTCTTACCCCATGCCGGGGCGTGAGAGGCCTTATCTATGTACGCTGAGCCTGAAGCAGTGTTTTGCATGTGCTCAGAATGTGTGTATTGGCCAGGCCAGAGTTGGTAGAATTGCAAATGCAGATGAGTTTACGCATCAGTTACATTTCGAAGTAATTGAATGGGGGGTCAAGTGGCTGAGAACAACGAATGTCTTTTTATTATTGTTGATGCCTTCTTCCGGTCAGCGGGTCTGCCGCTCGTTCGGATACCGGCTCAAGACAGTTATAACACGAAAAAAGTTTATGCGATTTTGAGTGGTGCCCTCTGGACCGAGTAGCGCGATGTGAGTTACCGGTCATTTGCGCAGAGGAAGTTTTAATAACGACAGGATAAACGACCGTCCTCGATGCAGGTTGTGATGGTGATGCTCAAGAACAGAGCGTAGATCACGCCGGGAGTCTGATCGCGGGCGCAAAAAAAGTACAATGTCCGCACCGATTGTTTTCAATCGGCCCGGGGATTTGCCATTTCCATCGGGTAAAACTTGTCTCTGGCAGGTCTTCTGAATGGCGTTTTGTTCTACTACCGTAAGCATTCAGTGAACCACGTTATCCCAGATGGGCCTACTGCCGGGCTCGTCCCGGTTGAGGTGTACTTCTGCACTACCCGAAGTGGCGCAAACAACGCGATAGGGCCTTCTGGCAGGGCGCTGGAGCCATCTTTGAGCTCGCGCTGAAACCGAGTGATCTCCGGAAGTCTTTGTCACGGGAGAAAACCACAGAATTGTGTTGATAGCTCCAGCGCCCTGCCAGAAGGCCCTATCGCCTGGCGTGGTATGCCTGCTGTAGT
>CAZXYF010000024.1:0-24928 GCA_964644705.1 uncultured candidatus Brocadiaceae bacterium
TTTCGGACATCTCATAGTGGTTTGAGAACGGGAAACGGCAAAAACGCGAGACGATCAAACGAGATGATGAGGCGAAACGGGCTGCGCGCGAACGACTTCATGACATATGTCAAGATATGTGATCGTTGGCCTCCAGGAGGCGAAACGCTCCGGCGCTGGAGCTGGCCCCCACAGATGTATTTGTGACACGACGTGCATGGCCATAGATATTCAGCGTCCTGGCGTCCACATGCGTCCAATCCTGCAGATTGGTATGGTCCATCACGCCGATATCCACGCTTCGGCCGATGGTCGATGTCGGCTTTCCGCTGAGCTCAAGGATGACCTGTGTTGACATCGTTTTGTCCGGCTCCAGTAGGAGAGCCAGATCGACGTCGCTGTCCGGTCGCAATGTGTTTGTACAGCCGAACCGTGGAGGAATGCCGCCTGGATGCGAGCGTCCTGCTGGAGCACATGATCCAGTTTCCGGAGACGGGGGAATAAGTCAGCGTGGCTTTTCACGTGGGATCGGGCCCGGAATGTTGTTCAGTCGTGGCCGGGGAAGAGGGGCGTTTGCCAGGCGGATTTCAGGCTGGTGATATCCTCATCGATAGTGGGGCTCCCGCCGCGTCCGGTGATCACCAGGTCGTGATTCTGGGTGACCTCTCCAATGCGGGCGACGGGGAGCTGATCGAATTGACTCTCGAAAGCCGGGCAGTTATCCGGTTCCACTTCAACGAGGAAACGGCTGTTGGATTCACTGAACAGCAGCACATCGTCGCGACGCAGCTCTTTGTTCCCGTCGAACGGTACGGCGGAGAGGTCGATCTGAAGGCCATTGTTTCCTGCAAAGGCCATCTCAGCGGCTGCCACACTCAGTCCGCCTTCCGAAAGGTCGTGGCAGGATCGGATCAGGTCCTTCTGATTTGCATGAACTATTCCTTGCATGAGCTGTCGTGCGGTATCCGTACGCACCCGGGGCACGTTTTGTCCAATCAGATCATGCAGGTCATAGTAGTGTGAGCCTCCCAGCTCGGGGAATGTTTGTCCGACTATATAAATCTGGTTGCCGGTATCCTTCAAATCCATACTCATTCCCTGTCGGACATCGGGGATCACGGAAATGGCGCTGATCAGGAGGGTCGGGGGAATGGCAATCGTGCCATCTTCGGTGCTGAATTCGTTGTTCAGGCTGTCTTTTCCGCTGATGAATGGAACACCGAAATCAGTGGCCATGTCGTAGCAGGCCAGGGCGGCACGCACCAGAGTTCCGAGCTGCTCGGGTTTGCGGGTGTTGCCCCAGGAGAAGTTGTCCAGAATGGCGGTTTCTTCCAGCGTGCCCCCCACGGCAATGATGTTGCGCAGGGCCTCGTCAATGGCGCTGGCGGCGCTGTGGTAGGTGTCGATATCGCCGTATTTCGGATTCATTCCACAGGCCAGGGCAAATCCGCGTTTGGATCCGAGTACCGGGGCGATGATGGTTCCGTCGCCGGGCCCGTCATTTTCTGCGCCGACCAGGGGTTTGAGTACGGTCTGTCCCTGAACCTCGTGGTCATACTGCCGCACGATCCATTCTTTTGAGCGCACGTTGGGCGCCGCGAGAATCCTCTTCAGATCGGCGCCATAGTCTTCCTTGTCCGGCAGCGGGTGATCGCCGGAGTCATCCGACATCAGGGGATCCGGATGGTTGGTGGGTTTCCAGCAGGCCTTTTCGGTGAAACGGGGGAGTCCTTCGTGGACGAACTCCATCTCCATCTCGGCAACTTTATTGCCATTATAGCTGATGTGGAGCTTCCGGTCGTCGGTGAACCGTCCGATGACGGTGGCCTCTACGTTCTCGGACTCGAAGATGTGCATGATTCGGTCGAGATTCTCCGGCGGCACGCTGAGCACCATGCGTTCCTGGGCCTCGGAGATCCATATTTCGGTGTAGGACAATCCCTCATATTTCAGGGGAACGTCCCCAATTTCGGCCTTCACGCCCGTGTTTTCGCCCATTTCGCCCACGGCGCTACTGAGGCCGCCCGCTCCGCAGTCGGTGATGCAATCATACAGGTCCTCCTCCCGGGCCTGCATGAGGGTATCAACGACTTTCTTCTCCGTTATGGGGTTGCCGATCTGGACCGCCCCGCTGGATATTTCTTCGCTTTCACTCGTCAGTTCGACGGAGGAAAAGGTGGCTCCGTGGATGCCGTCGCGACCGGTGCGCCCGCCGACGGTCAGCACATAATCTCCCGGCTGTGGGGCCTTCTGGATCCTGTCTTTGGGGATGAGGCCAGCGTTACCACAGTAGACGAGGGGATTCCCCGTGTATCTGTCGTCGAAATAAACCGCGCCGTTAGCCGTGGGAATCCCCATCCTGTTGCCGTAATCCCGCACTCCGCTCACCACGCCCTTGAGCACGCGTCGCGGATGCAGCGCTCCCTCCGGCACCTCATCTTCGGTCATGTCGGGAGGGCCGAAGCAGAACACGTCGGTATTCACAATCGGTTTGGCCCCCCGGCCGGTTCCGAGTGGATCCCGTATGACTCCGCCGATTCCGGTATTGGCCCCGCCATAGGGCTCGATGGCGCTGGGATGATTGTGGGTTTCCACCTTGAAGCAGAGGGCGTTGTCCTCATCAAAATCAATGATGCCAGCGTTATCAACGAACACGCTCAGGCACCACTCTTTATCGAGCTCATGGGTGGATCGGGCGATTGTTTCCTTCAGAAGGTTGTCGATGACGAGTTTGCCGTCCTCGGTGCAATAATCCTCCCAGCCCTCGGGCACGGGGCCCTCGTAAGTGACATGTCCTTTCAGAGTTTTGTGCACACAGTGTTCGCTCCAGGTCTGCGCCAGTATTTCCAGCTCCAGATCAGTGGGATCACGTCCGAGGTCCTGAAAACGGGATTGGATCGTCTGCATTTCCTCCAGTGTAAGTGAGAGCATCCCCTCCTCACTTATGCGCATCAGTTCATCATCGTCAGCATCGCGTATATCGACGGTTTTGAGTTCGAATTCATATTCGAGTGACCGCAGCGGGTAATCCACATCTGTTTCATCAATGTGGATTTCCTGGATGGTGGTGTTGGCGAGTGCTCCGGTGGCGAGGTGTCGGAGCTGATCCTGGCTGACATCGCCCCGGATGAGGTATTTGCGGGCGGTGCGAATTGATTCGATCCTGTCGTCCAGTCCGAGGTCGGCCGCCCCTTTCATTGCGCTCTGCTGTGCCGGATCCATCACCCCCTGCTTCCGGCTAATTTCGAGGGTATGAATCCCGCTTTCTTTTGCCTGCACCGGCCATTCCTCCTCATCCCTACCGCAGATGCGATATCGCTGCACGACGGGATCGAGGAATAGTTTTTCTGTGATCTCGTGGATTTCATCGTCGTCCAGCTGACCGTCAACGATATACACGTCCACGGCACGAATGTCATCAATCGAAGTGATGCCCAGATCCTGAGCCTCGCCCAGAGCACTCAGTCCCTCGGGGTCCTTGCAATCGCTTTTATGTATAACTTCGACGCGATACTGTTCCATTGGTGTGTCCTGTTCCGATTATAGTGATTTGAATGGTAACCCGGCGGTGTGGGGCCTGCAGGTGAATATCAGTCCGCCAGCTTCTCGAGGATTAAATCCCTTTTGTTTTTAGCATCCGCCAGAAACCGTTGAACTTTGTCGAACTGCCCGTTGTTGAGAGAATCGTTCAATTCCTGCAGCCGGTCAATCAGCGTCTCAACGGCGCTGTTTATCTCGTCAGCATTACTTTCGCAGATATCCCTCCACAGGTGCGGGTCTCCGCTCGCGATGCGGGTTGTGTCGATGTATCCGCCACCGGCGTATTCTCCCTCTTCGGCGCTGACACATTGTGCAACGCTTGAGGCGGCCAGGTGGGGAAGATGGCTCACGGCGGCGACTGTGTGGTCGTGTTCCTCGGGGGTCATCTCGCGGATGGTGGTTCCAAGTGCCGTCCACAAATTTTGCATTTTCTTCAACTCACCCGGCGGCGTGTCGGGAAGGGGAGTGAATATGCAGACGCTGTCCTCAAAAAGATCCCCGCTGGCATGGGGGGCTCCCCGCCGTTCACTGCCGGCCATCGGGTGGGTGGGGATCAGGATGATGTCGGCTCGCCGGGTGAGCCCCTGTTGAATCGTGTCGATAACGGATCGTTTCGTGCTGGCGACCTCGGTGAGGACGGCTCCGGATGACATGGCAGCGGCGAGGGAGGGCATGAGCCCGGGGATGGCACGGATGGGAGTGGCGAGTACGACGAGATCTGCATCCTCAACGCCTCCCTCCAGGTCCAGCGTGGTCTCGTCCACCGCTCCGACTTCACGGGCTTCCTGCAGGCTGCATTCCCGGCGGCCGATGCCCACCACTTTCTCGGCCACGCCCCGGCGTCTCAAAGCAATGCCCATGGACCCGCCGATGAGGCCGGGCCCGACGATGGCGACGTTTGTGTAAAGTGTGTCCACGGCCGTGTTTCCTTGAAATTGAAACGGAACGCGCGGGCACCGGGGTTGTGTTGAACGATGTGGTCTGTTTACCCACGCAATTGAGCATCAAATTGATCCCGGAGTGCCTTCACAATGCTGTCGCGAGCGGCATCCGCCTCGTCGCGAGTAAGTGTCCGCTGGGGGGACCGGAATCTGACGGAAAACGCCACGCTCTTTTTGCCCGAGGCGATTGGTTCTCCGCGATACACATCGAAAAACTGCAGAGATTCCATTTCATCCGGTGCACTGTCATGAATGCATCGTCGCAGATCAGCCCACTGGACATTTTCCCCGACAATCACCGCGATGTCCCGGTCAACCGCCGGGAATTTGGGTACATCTTCAATTCGTGGCTGCAGGTGCGCCTTTTCAACCAGAAGATCAAAATCAAGTTCCATCAGTGCAGGGGCAGAATTGAGATCAAACTCATCGGCGATCTCGTCGCTGGCAACCCCCACGTATCCCACCAGTTCAGAGTCAGTTTTCAGCAGCAGGGAACGACCGGGTTTCAGAATGGATACATCCACCGGTTCCTCGCTGATCTTCATCCGGGCATTCACGGCGTCAAGGATATTTTTCAGGATGCCTTTCAACACGAAAAAGCCATCCTCGCGATCGGTCAGGAGGCTCAAACAACGCTTTTCGTCGGGTAGTGGGGTTTCCCCATCGTCCTCTCCCCGGGCCAGGTAGACTTTTCCCAGTTCAAACAGATCGACGGCGGGAACGTCGTGAGCCGCGTTGAATCGTTTGGCGTCGAGCAGATTGGGGAGATTGCTTCGGCGGAGATGAGTCTTGTCGGCGCTCACCGGGTTGCGCAGCTCAATGGGGGCGGTGGAGGTCCAGGGTTGGGGGCGGTGGGCCTGTTCTTCGGTGACCAGGCTGTAGGTGATGACCTCGTTGAAACCCTGGCCCGTGAGAGTATTTCGGAGTGTTCTTTCATGTTTCTCGCGGTCGGGGAGTGAGCTCAGACGCACGGGGATGTGGGTGTCTTCGCTGATTTTGTCGTAACCGTGCACCCGGGCAACTTCCTCGATGAGGTCGATCTCGCGGCTGAGGTCCGAGCGCCAGCTCGGAATGTCGACCGTCACGGTTTCGGAAGTGATTTCCAGGATGGACAGTTCAAGCCCTTCAAAGATATTGCGCACTTCATCCAGCTCAATCTCCAGCCCCAGCAGATCCTCCATCCGATCCAGTCGCATGGACACCTGCGGGCTGCGCGTTTCATCGGAGCGGATATCCGCCATGCCGGTGACCAGTCTCCCGCCGGCGATATCGAGGATAAGTCCCGCGGCCCGCCGCGATGCCCGATTGACATTTTCTGGATCAACTCCGCGCTCGAACCGGTAGGAGGATTCACTGGAAAGGCCGAGGGTGCGGGAAGTGCGGCGGACATTGGGCGGGTTGAAGCGGGCGCTTTCCAGAAGAAGATCAGTTGTCTCCCCGCCAATCTCCGATTCCAGACCGCCCATAATACCGCCCAGAGCTATGGGGGAGGAGGCATCGGCGATGACACACATGTCAGCGGTGAGTTCATGCTCCTGTCCGTCGATCGTGGTGATCGTTTCACCGTCTTTGGCCCGGCGCACGATCACGCGGTTGTCCTCAATATGCGCCAGGTCAAACGCATGGAGGGGCTGGCCACTTTCCAGGAGGACGAAGTTGGTGATGTCGACGATGTTGTTGACCGGTCGTATGCCACAGATCTCCAGGCGCTTTTGCAGCCATTGGGGAGACGGCCCCACGGTGACGTCCCGGATCAACCGTGCCGTGTAATGAGGGCATAGCTGGGGGCAATCAACGGTTACCGATGCGTGGTCGGTGAAGTCGGTGTTGGGATCGGTTGGTGTGTGGATATCCGGTTGGGAGATGCGTGTTGCGGTAAAGGCCGCCACCTCCCGGGCGATACCGATATGGGACAGACAATCGGGCCGGTTGCTGGTGACCTCAACGTCCAGCATATGGTCATCACCGACGGGTTCGTAGGTTTCCACACACAGGCCGCTCTGGCTCAGGCGGCTGGCCAGTTCGTGAGCGGGCAGATCAACCGGGCAGTATTCTTTTAACCAGTTGTAACTGATCTTCATCGGTGAGAAACTCCATCGCGCAGAGCGCGCGGCTTAGTTCAGGATTCAAGTTCAACGTGCCCCGGGCTGAATGTCCTGCAACATTGCAGAAACGCATGACAATCATGGTGTGCGGGCGGGATACTGCGGGACACGATCAGAATTGGCGCAAGAAGCGCACGTCACCCTGGTAAAACAGGCGTATGTCATCGATGTTGTAACGGAGCATGGCAAGCCGCTCAATGCCCATACCAAAGGCAAAACCGGTATATCGTTCGGAATCATATCCCACTGCATCGAACACGTTGGGATCCACCATGCCGGCGCCCAGAATTTCCAACCACCCGCTGTAGGAACAGGTGCTGCATCCGTTGCCTCCGCACGATGGACAGGTGCAATCGACCTCTGCACTTGGTTCGGTGAAGGGGAAGTAAGATGGGCGGAACCGCACTTCAACGTCTTCGTGGAACAGTTCTCGGGCGAACATGTGGAGAACGGCTTTCAGGTCCCCAAAACTAACGCCCTCATCCACCATGAGTCCCTCCACCTGATGGAACATGGCGCTGTGGCGCGCGTCTTCCGTGTCGGGACGAAAGCATCGGCCGGGGGCGATTATCCGGATGGGTGGGTCCTGCTCTTCCATCGTTCGTATCTGCACTGTGCTCGTCTGGCTTCGCAGCAGCACGTCGTCGGAGACGTAAAATGTATCAAAATCATCGCGAGACGGGTGATCGGCGGGAATGTTAAGGGCTTCGAAGTTATACCAGTCGCGTTCGACTTCGGGGCCCTCGGCGACAGTGAACCCGAGGGACCGAAAAATGTCGGTGATTTCCTGGATGGTTTGGGACAGCGGGTGGGCGTGGCCCATCGGCGGGGACTCACCGGGCAGGGTGGGGTCGAAAGCCGGGCCGGATTCTGTGTCCTGTTCCTGGACCTCTTCCAGAGTGTCCTCTATCAGCTGTTCAAGCGTGCTTTTCAGCTGATTGGCAGCGCGCCCCACCTCAGGCCGTCGGTCGGGGGGAAGGTCGGGGATGGATGAAAATAGGTCGCTGACGACGCCGTTCCGTCCGAGAAATTGCACCCGGACGTTTTCCACATCCTCCGGTGAATGAGCGTCTTCCAGTTCTTGCTTTGCGTCACGGAGTATTTTATCGGTCTCTTCAGTCACCACATTCCCCATGGAAATTGAGGTGTATCGGTCGGTGGGTTGGTGTCGGATGATGGACTGTGCTCACCGCTGGATGGTCGGGTGGACAGCCGATAACCGGACTGCTGATCGCTCGGCAACGCTGCCCGTCAGAGATGCAGATGCGGGCGGGTAATATCTTCCCTGATTCCTGGCTCACCCCACCCGCGGCTCTCCAACATTCAGTTCTGTACCTGATCACTGGCGAGTTCAAAAACCTTATCGAACGCCGGCACATCGTTGACGGCCAGATCGGCCAGCATCTTCCGGTTCAGCTCAATGTCGGCTTCCTTTTTTCCATGGATAAACCGGCTGTAGTTGAGGCCGCGCATGCGAGCGGCGGCATTGATGCGCGTGATCCACAAACGCCGGAAATCGCGCTTTTTCTGCCGCCGGTGCGCCCAGCTGAACCGTCGAGCCTTTCGCAGGGACTGTTTGGCGGTTTTGTACAGTTTGCTCCGTCCACCGTAAAAGCCTTTGGCGGCTTTCAATACTTTTTTATGTTTCTTATTTCGTGTTGAACCTGTTTTTGTTCTCATAATGCAATAACTACCAATTAAAGACTGAACATTCTATTACCCGGCTAACGCAGCCATGGGACGTGTGCAAACGTTTGATCAGCCAATCTGATACTGTCTTTTGAGTTTCTTGACTTCCTCCGGCTCCAGCTGGTCCCACTTTCGCAGGCGACGTTTTCGTTTGGAACTTTTGTGGCCATTCAGATGGCCTTTGTTGGCCCTCTTATGCATAACCTTGCCGTTCTTGGTCACTTTGATGCGCTTTTTGATTCCCTGATGTGTCTTGTTGCTCATATTATACCTCTGTGGCGGGATTTGCGGAAATGAATCGTGACTGTGCGTGATTGTGTTATGATCTTCTCGGGCCTATTTAGGCGACATCAGCGTGGTAATGCGGCCCGCGCTCTCGCGGGTGGGCCCGCGCTCCACTTTACCAATGTCCTCAAAACGATCGGTGAATTCCGATAATTTCTCCTTGGCCTGATCCCCATGGGCCTTTTCACGCCCACTGAGTCTCATGCTGACAAGAACTTTGTTGTGGTCGTTCAGAAACTCTCGAACCCGGTCCGCTTTGAAATTAAGATCGTGAGCTTCCGTATTCAGGCCGATGCGAATCTCTTTGAGTTTGCTTTTGGACTTTTGTTGTTTTTGCCGTTTCTTCTTCTGGCGATACTTGAATTTGCCGTAATCCAGAACTTTGCATACTGGCGGTTCAGCATCCGGCGCAATTTCCACCAGATCTTGTCCATGCTCCTCGGCTTTCTCCAGCGCTTCTTCGCGCGGTACAATTCCCACATGCTCCCCATCATCAAACACGAGGCGGACCATATCTGCTTTGATCTGGTCGTTGACCCGATAGTTCGGTGAATTGGAATTATTCTTTTGCAAGTACGCCCTCTCTATACAGTAGGAAAATAACAGTAACGAACTAAGGAAGAGGCTGCCCCACTCAAGGCGGTTAATGTTATGGAAAAAGGGCTTAGCAGTCAAACGCAACGCAGGGCAGAAGCCTTCATGGTGACCGCCGGCGGAATTGATTGGTGAGGTCTCGGAGTTGCGGGCAGCGCCAGGCTCATCTGTCGAACTTCCCGTCCAGCCATTTAGTTATTCTCGTGGCCAGTAGCGTGGCGGCGCGGGAACGCGCACGTTTGATCGCTTTTGTGCTGTTCCCGGCATACGCTCCTTTACCCGTGATTGAGACACTGTGGAGAATGTTGTCGGAGGATAGGCCGGGATCCATGATCTGTACCCGAACGGGAACGTGTGCGAAGTAAAGCACCCCCTCAGAGGTGTCGCGTTGTTCGACGATCTTGGGACTGGCTTGTCCCATAATGACCAGCGTGGAAGGCTTTTCCGGGAGGAAGGCGACTGCGCGAGAAAGAAGTGAGCGGAGATCATCTTTTTCCCGACTGGTTTTCTCGATTGCCGCCTTGAGCTGTTTCTGCGGGATGACGTTGTATTCAGATTGCCGCAGACTTTTGGATACGGCGTTCAGCAGCTCCTTTGAATCCCCCTCATCTCGGAAGGATAAAACGCACCAGGTTGTTTGTGGGGAGCGTATCATCATGCGGAACGAAACCGTTGGAATGTGGAGTCCCTGCAAACCGGAAAGTTGAGTCATGGCGTTAAGATCCAGACGACACCGAACGGTCAGGACGCCGTTGTTGTTGCCCTGCGCTCTGGACACGGTGCAGCGCGCGCGTCCTTTCTCGTTTGTTCTGGACATCTGCTTGAGATTGGCTTTGCCGGCGACCATTTCAAAGGTGATTGGAAAATGACCGAGGGGCTTTGACTTTTGAGTTTCCACCAGGCGCACTTCCAGTGGGGCGGGATCAGGGGACTCGGGGGCAATCCATTGGTCATCCCCGGATATCGCCCGCAACTGCATTGTGTCCAGTGTTCGATTGAGTTTTGACTTAATTGTGGAGGCGGGAGGGGTGGCGGGGAGGTCCAGGGCTTTGGGTTGCCCGGTTTTCAAAACTCGGATTGCCAGTTGGGCCTGTGTTTTGGCATAGAGCGAGCTGAGCGCGGCGAGATAACCCTGTACAGCTGATCGGATGTTGCCCGCACGATAGTGATTGTTGGCGGTTTTGTAAGACTCTCCGCATTGCCGCGCCCGGCTGGTGGCCGTTTCTCGATGTTGAGAAATGGCCGATTCGCGATCCATAACGGCGAGCAGGTAATAGGTTCCGGTGACCGTATCATACCAATGTTTTTTGGCCCGAATCTCTCCCAAACTGGCTGGTTCAATGGCAACCATTTGGCTGGAGACGTTCTGCAGATCCCGGGCCAGTTTGCTCTCGCCCTGTGAAGCCAGGCGGGATATGACAGCGGAAGCACGTTTTTGAATTTGACTGTGGATGTAACGTTGTGCGCTGCGGTGCGCTGACGCCTTGTTTTCGCCAAGGCCCGTGGCGACGATGTACTTTTGCGGAGGAAATTCCTTGCTGTGTCCTCTGGAAAGCCATGCGGGTATGTCATTCTGTTCACTGGAAGACTCCAGTTCCTCATCTTCCTGACCGGATCCCTGCAGACGTTTTTTTAGCCTGGAGTCAAGAAATGCTGCCAGTTTCTGACTGATTTTCACCTGTTTGCCATTCAGCCGCAGGGCCTTCTGCTCATACGCCGTCTGGGCTTCCATCTGGATCGCGTTATGGACGTTCCTGATGGGGATCCGGTACAGAACAGTGACTGTATTATTCTCTTCATCCGACCAGGTGTTGTGCCTGACCGTTCGCCGGAGTATGGCGTTAGTTGTGGAGGTGGATACGCTCTGGATGAATTCACGTTGCGCTCCGGTTAGTTCCCCATCCCCGCCAAAGTGTGATCGGATGAATTCGATGAGCGTTGTGCGTGCATACCGGTTGAGCTCCTTCGCCAGCTCCGTCCGGGCGGCATCCTCCGCTTCCGCCAGGAGAGCTTCTCGAGAAAGAGCGGTGTCGCCGGTCCCCACGGCGGATATAAACCGGATGGATTTGCGCGGCCCTTCCGGTCGGGAAGCCCATTCGGGACGCTCGGAAGTGGAGGTTGGAATGTGCTGGCAGGCGGTCAGGGCCAGAAGGACCAGAAGAACAGACGCCCACGCTATTCTCGATCTTTCTGGATAGGGCAGGGCGCACGCTTCTGGTTCTTTATCTGAGTGATTAAGGTCAAACATGATATAACTTGGCTCCATAGATGGCCTGAAATATGACCCGAGAACACCCTGATTGTGGCAGTTTAACCGGTTGGGACGCAAATGATAGGGGGGAGCTAAGCGGTTTTCTATGAATTCCCCAAAATTTTGCTGTTGGTTGGTGCTGTATCGTATGGGCGGAATACCCCGCGCTTGCCACGGGGATGTTTGGGTATCAACCTAAAAAAACGCGGAACAAACGAAATGAATCCGCCGGCCCTGACCCGGCGATTCTTAGGTTTTTGCTTTTTTTGCCGGCCAGAAACTTTAGGACATTTCTTAGCTATCGAGCTGGGTATGCATTCAGGTTTTCGGGAACACTGGTCCGGGGTTGATACTCGTTTCAACGACAGGTAACCTACAAACAAGATACTGCTTCTTTTCCCGAGAACGGGGGACACGACCATGCATATCGAGGAATACCGATTTGGTCACATCAATGTTGATGGGACGGTGTACACCGACGACGTGATCATCTCACCGGATGGCGTGAATGATTCCTGGTGGCGCGAAAAAGGCCATGAGGTTTGCGAAGCTGATCTCGAGCCTGTCTGGGAGCAAAACCCCGATATTCTGGTTGTGGGAACGGGAGCGCGTGGCGTGATGAAAGTCCTCCCTGACGCGCATCAAACGATGGAGAAAAAATGCGACCAGGTCCATGTCATGCGCACCGACGAAGCGGTCGAACGCTACAACCAGCTGGCCGAGAAAGAAAGGGATCGGCGGCGGGTCGTCGCAGCTCTCCATCTCACCTGCTGAAAAGAATATCCACGGAGCAGTGGCCCCGCGATGATGTTTCCCCGCCCGACAAGGGCTCCCGGAGGTCACTCGGTTTATGCGCAAGCTCAAAGATGGCTCCAGCGCCCTGCCAAAAGGCCCTATCGCGTTGTTTGCGCATCTTCGGATAGTGCAGAAGTACGCATCAACCGGGACAAGCCCGGCAGGAGGTCCCTCTGGAATAACGTGGTTCACTGAATACTTACCGCCATCACGGGTAATTGGGCATAAGGGGGCTTGCCCCGGCGTTACCGGTTTTTGTCTGTGTTCTCAATAAGCCGGAGATTGAGGTTGAGATTAACGCCATCAAGGGGGGAGTGATTGGACGTGTCGAATGCGGAGAAGTGGACACCCTGCCTGGTCTTTGATTCGACCGGGAATTCGACGGCCCGTTCCCGGTTCAGATCGCGCAGCGAGACGTCGAACAGCAGCGATCCGTTGGCGTATTCAATATAAACCTTGATGGTTTTCCCGTTCGTGAGGTGGAGCTGGAGAGGTTTAATCTCACCGTAGGCAATTGAGAAATGCACGGGTCTGAAATGATGATAGTCATCCCCAGACCGGAACTTTCCCCCGAATATCTTTCCATAAAGGACGCGGTCGGGGAAATACGCGTCTTTATCCAGTGACTTCAGGAGGCGCTGCTCGCGTAATTTCCGGGCGGCATACTTCTTTTCGCGAATTTTGCGTTCCTCGCGTTGTTTGGCGTAATATTCATCAATGATCTTGTTCTTCTGTTTGTCATCGAGCGTTTTCCATACTTCGGGCTGGACCCCGAAAGTGTTGGTACACCCCGTCAGGGCGAGCGAACACGAGAGGAACAGAAGGATGAGAAACAGCCTTCGGGGCCTCGCCGAAACTGCGGGATTATCGGTCTTTCCGTTGTCTGCAGACATGAGTGATTTCCATATCAAACAATCAGAGCAACGTTTAATCACAGGGCGTTTTCAGTAACTCGAACAACACCGGCCAGTGTTTCCGTCCGGGATGATAATGGCGGAGATCGTACGGAATTTCAAACCGGGAGGGCAACGGGTTGAATTCCGTTAATGCTGGATAAGTTCATGTGTACGGGGCGCTTGGAACATGACGTTCAGTTGGATGTGTCCCGTGCGCAATGATACAATCCCAGTTACGGTTTGACTCGATGAAAAGAAGACGGCAGCACCCTTGTGTCGTTGTATGTATTCGGTAAACCACGTTATCCCAGGTGGGCCTACTGCCGGGCTTGTTTCGGTTGAGGCATACTTCTGCACTGTGCGAAGATGCGCAAATAACGCGATAGGGTCTTTCGACACGGCGCTGGAGCCATGAAGAAAATACTGTGGTTCGGTCCCAGGAAGAAAGGCTTCGGGAGATCGGGCGGTGTTTGCACATGTTGAAAGATGGTTCCAGCGCCCTGCCGAAAGGCTTTGTCGTTTTGCGTAGTACGTCCGCTTTAGTGCACAGGTACGCTCTTACCGGGGCAAGCCCGGCAGTAGGACATCACAAAATGCATGTGGTTCACTGAATACTTACTTGTTGTCAGTGCTGGTATATACTCTACTTCTTCCCCACCCGCCACATGCAGAAATATCTGAAAAAAGCGCTTGCCCCTCCCGAGTTGGTGGTATGTTTGTTTCTCGCGGTATTGGCCATGGCACTGTATGCTGATACGCTCCGAGCGGGGTTCGTCGCCGACGATAAGGGGTTGATTGTCAACAATGAAATCATTCATTCCACGGATAACATCCCGGCATATTTCCTGCAGGCCTTTTCGACCAGGGGGCTTGACGAGCGGAGCACTGCCTATTATCGACCGGTGATAGCAACCAGCTTCGCCCTTGATTATGCCCTGGGCGGGGGGCAGCCATGGATGTTCCACCTGACGAATCTTCTGATGTGGGGGATATGCGTGGTGCTGGTTTATTTGTTACTGCGCCGCCTGTTACCGAAAAAAACACCGGCCGTGGCCGGGACATTGATTTTTGCGGCTCATCCCGTTCACACCGAGACGGTTTGCTGGATTGCGGGAAGGACGGATCTGTTCGCGCTGGTATTCATGCTGGCTGCCTTTGTATGCGGCATCGAAGCCATGACGAACGAACGGAAAAGCGGGTGGATAGCCGGAGCGGCGCTTGGTGGGGCTCTGGCTATGTTCTCCAAAGAAATAGCCCTGATTCTGCTCCCGCTCTGGATCGTGTACGGGCTGACCGATCGCCGGATGGAGCGAGGTGGCGGAAAATTGGCGAGCTGGAGTCGCCTTGCGGGAATCTACGGCATTCTAACCTTTGGTTATCTTCTGGCCCGCTGGTATGCGGTCGGAGGCATGAAAACTTCTGCTGGAGCCCCGATTTTCGACCCCTGGACTCTGAGTGGGATGGCGACGATTGGACGCTGCGTGCTGGAATACATGGGGAAACTACTGGTGCCACTGGACCTGAGTTTTGCTTTTGAGATTACGCCGTTCACCTCCCCGCTGAGCTGGTGGGCTGTGGCATCCCTGGCCGGAGGATTCGGTTTGCTGCTGGTGACATTCTATGCCACCTGGCGCCATCCGCGTAAAGGGTTCTGGCTCTGGTGGGTCGGGCTGGGTCTGGGTCCGGCCCTGAATATCATACCAATCAACGAAGTGGTGGCCGAACGTTTTCTGTTTGTTCCCTCGGTGGGATATTGTTCGCTTCTGGGGATGGCTTTCGGCGCTGTTCTGTGTCGGGAAACGGATACGGGGAGGTTGCGGCGGGTGGGGTATGCCGCTCTGATCGTTCTGGTGGTCGGTCTCGGCGCGCAAACTGTGATGCGAACAGCCGATTGGCGGAATGAGCGTCGGTTATATCTTTCTGCTTTGCGATCGGATCCATACAAACCCCGGGCACAGACCCTGGCCGGGGAGGTTTTCCTGTCCAACCCGCCCGTTCCCGAACGAGCCTATTTACATTACAGCCGGGCCCTGGAACTGGCCGCCGACCAACCCGGGCTGCGATATGTGGCACAGAACGCACTGGGTAAGCTCTCTGGCCGATTGCACCGGCCGTATGAGGCTTTGATGCATTACAGTCGCGCACTGGAGTTGCGACCGAACAGCCCGACGGTACGGACGAACCGCGCGCTGCTGCTTATGCAACTGGGGGAAGAACAAAAAATGGATCGAATGCTGGAACGGGCCAGGGCCGAGCTCGAAGAAGTCCGTGAACACCATCCGGACTACGCCGATGCGCATTTTGCTCTGGGATACTGGGCAATGCGGCACGGCAAAGATCCCGAACGGGCAATGGAGCTGTTTGATCGGGCTGCGACCCTCGATGATTCGTTTGCAGCGCCCCTGGAGTATAAGGCCCGCGTTCTACTCCAGCAGGGCCGCCGGCGTCAGGCATTGCGGGAGGCGCGCCGGGCTCTTACAATAAGACACTCAGAGTCGCTCGTTTCGTTGATAGAACGGATCAAATCCCAACTGGATGGCACTGAGCGATGAGATACCTCTTGCGATGCGGAACAAGACGATCCCCCTACAGATGAGTGCGGAGAAACAAATGACGAAACAAAGTGGTGTAACAGCGGAAGAACTGTTCGGACAGGGCAAGGGCATTACCTATGACGACTTTATTATGTTGCCCGGCTACATATCTTTTGGCCTGGACGACGTGGAGCTGGAGACTCAGCTGACGCGCGAAATCACTTTGAAACGACCTGTGGTCAGCTCCCCGATGGATACCGTGACGGAATCGGATATGGCGATTTACATGGCATTGCTGGGCGGAATCGGCATTATCCATTACAACAATACGATCGAGGAACAGGTGGCAGAGGTGCGCCGGACCAAAAAGTTCGAAAACGGTTTTATAACCGATCCCGTGTGTTGCTCTCCGGACGATCGTATTGCGGATGTGGACGAGATCAAAGAGGAACATGGATTCAGCGGTGTACCGGTGACGGAAACCGGTGAAGTGGGGTCAAGGTTGCTGGGGATAGTGACCCGGACCGACATCGATTTTGAACCGGACCGATCGATTCCGCTTCGCGACGTGATGACGCGGGATCTTGTGACGGCGCCGGAGGACATCACGCTGGAGGAGGGAAATGAAATCCTGAAGGAAAGCAAGAAGGGCAAGCTTCCGATCGTCGATGATGAAGGGTGCCTGGTTTCGTTGATGAGTCGCACGGACCTGCGGAAGAACCAGGATTTCCCGCTTGCCAGCAAAGATCCATCCAAACAGTTGATGGTCGGTGCCGCCGTGGGGACCCGTGAGGAAGATAAACAGCGGCTTGAGGCGGTGGTTGATGCGGGAGCGAACGTCATCGTTTTCGACAGTGCCCAGGGCTATTCGGAATTTGAAATTGACATGATCAAATGGGCCAAAGACCAGTATCCCGATCTCCAGGTTGTGGGAGGCAACGCTGTGACGGTGGAACAGTGTGAGGGCCTGATCGACGCCGGGGCGGATGGTTTGCGCATCGGCATGGGGAGTGGGTCGATCTGTATAACGCAGGAGACTGTGGCCGTCGGCCGATCGCAGGCGAGTGCGGTGTATGAAACCGCAAAGTATGCCCGCGAACGGGGAGTGCCCGTCATTGCCGACGGCGGTATCCGCGACATCGGACACATCGCGCGTGCACTGGCCGTCGGCGGATCGACGGCGATGATGGGCTCAATGCTGGCCGGCACCGACGAGACCCCGGGTGAATACTTTTACGAGGGAGGCGTCCGGCTCAAACGCTATCGCGGTATGGCTTCGCCGGAGGCGATGGAACGCGGCGGTGAGAAACGGTATTTCACCGAGGAACAGGAAGATGTCAAAGTGGCACAGGGCGTGAGTGGCACGGTCGTGGATAAAGGATCGGTCGTCGAATACGTGCCCTATCTGATGAAGGGCGTGAAACATACCATGCAGGACATGGGATGTCGGACCGTGACCGAAACGCACGAGAGACTCTATTCGGGACAACTGCGGTTTGAAACTCGTAGCCCCAGCGCACAGAAAGAGGGCGGCGTCCACAGCCTTTACTCCCATGCTGAACCCCATAACACCCGTGGTAATAAACGTCGCTGATTGCGGCCTTGCGCTCGGTTGGAATTCTGTTGGCCATACATGTGGTCGGTAATTCAAAGCGGACCGTGTGGTTTACATTAGCTGAAAAACAACGGGGAAATGTTTGTTTCGCAGAAGGCTTCTCATCCTCATTGGTTTATTCGTGCTGGCAGCTGCAATACTGACTGCGCGGCTGGCGCAGATGCAGCTGTTGTGGCATGAGCGGTTCAAAGATGATTACCGTGTGAGCGCTTCGGGCGACAGAATCATCAATACCACACGGGGCAGCATTTACGGGGCGGGTGGGGCAGTTCTGGCTAAAGATGTCCCCTCGTATGACCTTTCCATCCATTACGGCCAGTTGAAAAAAGACGACTGGATACCGGTAGTGAAACGACTGACCGATAAGTCGAGCTCCGCGTTGCGGGAACGTGCCGATGCCACGGTCAGCCGCGTCCAGCGGATATGGAAATCGGTGAAAGAAAATACGGGGCTGGATAATCTGCGAATTGTGGAGCAGGAGCAATATCACCCCATTGTTAGAGATGTGCCGAAAAAGGTGGCCCTCCGTGTGCGCACGCACCCCGACCAATACCCCAATCTGCGCATTTCCGTCACCTCCAGACGAAAATATGCCTCTCATTCGGCCCCCCACATCATCGGACGATGCCGCCGATTATCCGCCCGTCAGTGGGACAGTCTGCAGGAACAGGGGGAAACATGGTTGTCCGATATGCCCGTCGACAAGATAGGGCGCCGGTATCGCATGGATGATGTCATCGGGGTGAGCGGGATTGAGCGGCAATATGAGCATGCGCTGCGGGGGAAGAGGGGATACGTGGAACATGAACTGCTCTTCTACCCCCTGCGTGTGGAAAAGCGGGCCACCCGGACCCCGCCCGATCCGGGCCACAACCTGCATCTGACCGTTCGAGCCGATTTTCAGCAGGCTGTGAAAGATGCCTTCAAATGGGCCGAGGAGCATCCGCGCCTGAATTTTCGCAGTGGTGCTCTCGTTATGCTGGACGTGGAGACGGGTGGAATTCTTGCGGCGGGGACGTATCCTGATTATTCTCGCGCCGACATCCGAAACAATTATGATCAGCTCGTTTCGCGCCAGCGCAGTCCGTTGTTGTTTCGTCCCACGCAGGCGGCCCTGCCAACGGGATCGGTGTATAAGTTGATAAGCGCTATAGCGGCGCTGGAAGAACAGGTGGTGAGCCCGAGCACGCCTCTCCTTTGTGAGGGACGTGTCCGTTTTCAGGGGCGGTGGTTCAACTGCACTGGATTCCACGGGAGGATCAATCTGGTGAACGCTATTGAGCACAGCTGTAACTCGTTTTTTTTTCGGGTGGGCGCCAAGCTCACGGGAGAACAGCTGGCAAGCTGGGGACGCAGTTTCGGATTCGGTGAAAAAACGGGGGTGGATTATCCGTCGGAGCGCTCCGGTCAGCTGCCCACTCCCACATCGTTGTTCGGCCGGTTGAATCTTGTGATCGGTCAGGGGAATCTGCTGTGCACGCCGCTGCAGGTTGCCCGGGCCATGGCCGCCGTTGCGAATGGCGGGCGGCTGGTCAGGCCCCATCTGGTGGCACGAATCACGAACCGTCAGGGCGAGGTTGTTGAGCGGATTGATGGTGAGGGGCGGGAGATCAACGTTGCGGCGAACACACTTGAGGTGGTGCGGCGTGGAATGAAACTGGTGGTCAGCGGCAGCGGTGGAACGGCACGTCGTGCCGGTCTGGAGGAGTATAAAGTCGCCGGAAAGACCGGAACGGCGGAACTGGGCGCGGGACAACCGAATCATGCGTGGTTTGCAGGATATTTCCCCCACGACGCCCCGCAGGTTGCCTTCGCCGTGGTCAGCGAACGCACCCCCGGCCACGGCGGTAGCCATGCCGCGCCGATCCTCGCTCGCGCATTGAAGAAAATGTGGCCCGAGTTGCGGAAGGAACTGGATGCGGAATGAGGCGAATGATCAGGTGTGTGGCACGTGGAGCATCGTCGGGTGTTTCCCCGTCATGGGGTGGCTGTTAGTCCGCCACCTCTATCATTTCTTCCCCGGCGAACTGTATATCTTCGCCGCGCAGTTCCACGTTGGTGCGATTGCGCCATGTGTTCAGACGCGGCTCAAACGCAATGGAGAAGGGCTCATCGCCGTGTTCCTTCAGGTCGTCCAGCCAATCGGCTTTCCCGAAGGCGATGACTTTTAGCGTGGTATCGCCCTGGCGCACCATGAAGGAGAGGTGATTGCGCCGGCTTCCGACGATCTGGGGATTACCCGCCAGAATCACGTCCCGGGCGCAAAAGAGTGGTTCTGGATTACCAATCCCGTGGGGATACAGCATATCCAGTTCCTCCACGACGGGGCGTGTCAGATCCTCCAGCTCAACCTCACCTTCGAGTTCCAGCTGGGGAACGGGTTCTTCCTGGGCCAGTTCCTGGGCCACGATGTCGTCAATCACGCGCCGAAACTCGTCGAGGTTGTCGAGGTGGAGAGTCAAACCCGCCGCCCCTTCATGTCCTCCGTATCGTTCGAGCAGATGATCGCACTGGCTGATGGCATTGTAGAGGTGAAATCCGGGTATGCTGCGCGCGCTGCCGCGGGCATGTTCCTCGTTTTCAGAAAAAACAAAAGCCGGTCGCCAGAATTTTTCCGCCAGTTTTGATGCCACCAGTCCCACCACCCCCGGATGCCATTCGTCGTTGGAGATAACGATGCTGTGGGTGTCGTCCACATTTATGCTGGATTCCACGTGTTCCACGGCTTCGTCGGTGGCAAGACGCTGCACCTTGCGCCGCCGCCGGTTCTCTTTTTCAAGATGCTGTGCCAGTTCATCGGCCCGGTCGGGATCATCGGTGGTGAACATCTCAATAGCCATCGAGGCATCCGACATGCGTCCAACGGCGTTGAGGCGGGGAGCCAGCTGAAACCCGACGTGGTAGGAGCGTAGTTTGGATTTGTCGTCGGCTCCCGCCACATCCAGCAGTGCCTGGAGGCCGGGATTCCTGGTGGTGGGCATCACCCGGAGGCCGTACTGCGCGAGCACGCGGTTCTCATCGGTGAGGTGCACCATATCCGCAATCGTTCCGATTGCCACCAGGGGCAGAAGATCCACCATGGTCTCCCGGAAATGCTCGGCCACGTTTGATCCATCGTTCATCTGCTGACCGACGGCCCAGGCCAGTTTATACGCCACGCCCACTCCGGCGAGTCGCTCGTATCCGAACTCGCACTCGGGTAGGTGGGGGTTCAGGATGAAGGGTGTTTCCGGCAGGGAATCTCCGGGCTCGTGGTGGTCGGTGATGAGGATATCCAGTCCGAGCTCCGTCGCGCGGCGGATCTCCTCGTGCGCCGAAACGCCGCAGTCAACGGTAACGACCGTGTCCGTGCCCTGCTCGTGGAGTTCAGCGAGTGCCTCGGAGTTGAGACCGTAACCTTCCTCGGATCGACCGGGAACGTAATAATCCACATTGCCTCCCAGCTGCTGCAGTGCCCGGACCATGACCGCGGTGGCACAAATCCCATCGGCGTCGTAATCCCCATAGATGGTGATCTGCTGATCGGAGCGCACGACTCCCAGCAGGTGCTGGGCGGCTTGGGACAGACGTGGGTGGTCGGCGGGGTCGGAGAGCTGGTGGAGAGTTGGTTCAATGAACTGGCGCGCCCCCGCCGGATCGGCCAGCCCGCGGTTGGCGAGCATCTGGGCGGTGACGGGGGATATGCGCAGTGAATTGAACAGTTCGTGAACGGTTTCGGGATCGGGTTTTTGAAGTATCCATTTTTTGTTCATAACAAAATGAGTATAGGTTGCCGTTGCACTGTATAACAAATGGTCCCGATCCGTTTTTGTTCTGCATGTGATCTGGGGCCGGTGGATGGCACTGATGGTATTGAAGAATTTGAAACCGGGCGCGGGGCGTCCACTTTTTGTGCGGTATTCTTGTGAAACGGGTTTCCTGTGGGGACGGTAACCCTTAAAATCGTGTGCTATGAACGCACTCCAACAGACCAGCATTGTGTTCAATAACTTCTCCTGGCCGGCGGTGTGTGGCATTGTGCTGCTCGCGCTCATAATGGGGGTGATGACCTACCGGAGCCTGCGCCGCGGGGGCTCTGTAGCGTGGAGCCTGGCCCTCCTTGCGCTCCGGGTGATTGCCGTGATCGCCCTGGGGACTATCATTCTGGAACCGCAGATCATCAGACGGTCCGGTGAGTTGATGCGCGGAACGGTCGCCGTTCTGCATGATGTGAGCGGGAGCATGGCCATGCCCGCGGGGGGGGATAACCGCACGCGCCAGGAGGTTGTGGCGCAGACGGTGGGGGAGATGTTTGACGGTCTGGAAGAAACTCACAACGTCCAGTATTTTGATTTCGGGTCGCAGCTGAAAGAATCTTCACGGGACAGCGTTTTGTCCGGGCGGGCGGGCACAATGAGTGAGACGGATGTGTTCGGAGCCCTTAAACAGTTGCGTGGTCGCGTTGATATGAACGCGCTGCGGGGTGTGGTGCTGGTGAGCGACGGACGGGACACCATATTGCCATCCGACGATTCGGAGTATCGTCGTCGTGTGGTGAAGGAAGCTGCCGGCAGGCTAAATGTGCCGGTCCATTCTCTGTATCCGGTCAACGCAGCCGGATTGCGCGATGTGGCGATTGCCGATGTCCGGGCCTCGCGTCTGGCTTTTGTGCGGGATGAATGGACCGCCAGGGTGGAGGTCGAAACCATAGGGGTTGAGGAAGGCCGACTCAATGTTATGCTGCGTCGTGGCGAAAGCATCGTCGATGTGGCCCGCGCGCGGATACAGCCCGGGAAAAGCAGCTACAGCGTTCCATTATCGTTCCGTCCCGTCCGAACCGGACGCAAATTGTTCACTGTGGAGGTGGAATCAACCACCGACGAGACTTACGGGGGCAACAACCGGACGGCGATCGTTCTTTCAGTGGTTCGGGACAAAATCCGGGTCCTGCAGGTGGCGGGCTCGCCCAGTTGGGATGTTCGTTTTCTGCGGCGAACGCTCAAAAAAATGCCCATCGCGGACCTTGTTTCCTTTTTCATTCTGCGCGATCGCCAGGATGATCCCGGGGGCGAAACACCGCGCAGTTATGTTAATCTTATCCCTTTTCCCATGCGCGAACTGTTTACGAATGAATTGTCCAGTTTCGACGTGGTTGTTTTTCAAAACTTTGATTATCAACGGTTTTTCCCGGGCCCCCGCGGATTCCGGGGATATTTGCGCAACATTCGGGATCATGTTCGGCAGAATGGTGCGGGCTTTGTGATGATGGGAGGTTCGCAGAGCTTCGGGATGGGCCATTACGCGGATACGGCCATCGAGGACATTCTACCGGTTGAGCTCAGTCAATCGGGAAATATTGACGAACGCACCTTTACCGCCAATCTTACCCCGTTGGGACAGCGCCATCCCATCACGGCTATAAGCCAGGATCGGGAGGCCAATAAACGCAGGTGGGCGGCCATGCCCGAGCTCCATGGCTGTCATGTGGTCAGCCCGAACGAACGTTCGGGCGGCGTGTTGCTGGAGAATCCGGTGAATGATGCGCCGATCATGGTGCCGGGACGGGCGGGTAAGGGCCGCTCTCTGGCGCTGATGACCGATGGCGCCTGGCGTTGGAGTTTTCAGGCGGCCGGGCGGGGGTTGGGGAGCGACTTATACGTGCAGTTCTGGCGCAATGCGCTTCGCTGGTTGGTGCAGGAAAGTGAGGATAAGCCCCTGCGTCTGACGGTGGAGAACCGGCGTCTGCGCCCCGGTCAAACTCTCAAGGGTAGTGTGAGGCTGGAGCTGGAGAAGGAAGGCGCCGACGCCGGAAGAATAGTCCATCTTCAGGCGCGCAGGAGAGGAGTGGCGGAGTCGCTGAAGCAGTCAGTGAAAACGGATGAAAACGGACGTGCTACGTTTGCGTTTGATTTGACGAGGCCCGGAGGATGGGTGGTGGAAGCGCGCGCCGAACAGGATGGTGGTGGCTCGAAGCTCCGATTGACCGACGAAATATCCATCATGGTCCAGCCCGGCGGGCGTGAACGAAGAGAACTGCGGCCCGATCGGGGTCTGCTGAAAGAAATTGCGGCGGACAGCGGGGGGAGGGTCTTTGACCTGGTCGAGCAAGCTCCACCGGATAACCTGCCAATCGATTCCGCGCCGGTAGAACGGCTCAGTTCCCGCGATGTCCAGCCGCTCTGGAACAACTGGTGGGCGTTCGCCCTGATCGTGGGGTGTCTTTCCCTGGAGTGGTGGCTCCGACGGCGCCGCGGGGTGACGTAAACTTCTTTTCCGGAGTGTGTTTCGGCAGACATGATGTGTTAGGACGTCGGTATGTGTTTGGTGAACGACGTTCTTCCAGAACTGCCTGCTGCCGGGTTCCCGGTCAAAACTCAAAAGCAGTGCACGTTACCATGTAAGTCGCGACCATTGTCCAGCGCCTCCTCCGCCGCCTCCCGCCGTAGCCCCACGATTTGTATGCCTTCGTCGATGGTGTGGGAATATATCTTCTCCATGTCGTTGTAGTCCGGCTGGGACATGTTGATGGCGTAAACTCCATCCATCTCCGGCATGCGGTCGATGTAATGGTCACCGCGTCCGCAGAAGTGAATGGCGCCCCCGCCGTATCGCGAGAGCAGGCGCTCATCGTAGGGCCGGATGAATTCGTCGAACATCTCCGGCGACAGGTTCATGGCCGAGTCATCGCGGATCATTACGGTGCCCCGGTGCATCAGTTGCCAGTGGACGGCACAATCTCCGGAAGGGGGAAACAATTCGTTCCACTCGTCCATATACGCAATGTAGGTCCGGGTGATCAGCTCCAGGAAATCCTTGACCAGATCCGGTTCCTGAACAAGGTCAAGGAACAGGTCGCTGCCCCAGACCAGCTCGCAGATGTCCATCGGACCCTGTGTGTCCGGATGATAGACATGCACGTACTGGCTGATATTGGGATACGGCGCGAACAACTCCCGGAAGTATTCGCCCATCTCCAGTGCTTTTCCGCCGAATCCCTGGTGCAAATCGGGCATGCCCTGATCCAGCTGGGTCCGAACATCATCTTTTCCCCCGGGCAAAGGAGATGTCGTGGGCAGGGTGTTGATCTCTTCGTCCATCCGGAAGATATCGACGTCAAACAGCGAGGATAATATCCCGGTGCCGTAGTTGCATCGCACGCCCATCATGGCACCGGATCCCTCGGCGAGTTGATCGGAACAGCCTTTCAACTGTTGCAGTGCCATCATGTCGCGGTCATCGAGAGCGCTGTTGACCGAGACGTCGGGCCATTTAACCTGGGGCGGTTGCGGTTCGGCACGCTCGGGTGAGAAAAGATCGCCGGTGAAATCGCCACGGCAGAACTCCTGCCAGCGGGTGGTCAGCTGATCTTCCTGTTCGGGCACAATTCGCTTTTCGAGGTCGTCTAAATACTGTTTGATCATGATTGGGATGGAATGTGAGGTGGAGGTCAACGTGAAGGTTTATCCCGGCGGGCGGCCGTTTGTTCGGTCGGTTCCCTTTTCCAGGGTCGTGCGCCTGTTGTGGCAAGACGAGAAGATAGTGTACCGGTGCGCGGCAGGCAAGGCAAAGTTCAGCATCCCCCAGCTTGCCCTTTTGTGACATTGCTTTTGTGTCCGATAGCCGTATTCTCAGGTCCGAAGGACCGTCTCAGACGTAGCCCCGGCTGACCGAAGAGAAGCCGGGGAAAAATTTCATTAAAATCCCAGAGCCCTGAAAGGACGATTC
>CAZXYF010000025.1:0-24512 GCA_964644705.1 uncultured candidatus Brocadiaceae bacterium
TGTTCGGAAGATACAGGGATACACTGATTCAAGGATACAAAGGTCCACACTGAATCCCTGCATCCTGCATCCTTGTATCTTGCACTGGACACCATCCAAAGAACAAATTCCCAGGAGGTGTTATAAACCTTAGGTTAATAATCATAATCCGCTTAGAGCATCAGGATTGGTTTCCCTGGTTTCGCAGCGCAATCTTGCTCGTTGACGCGATAAAAAAAGTCCACGGCGGCAAGGGGAGGTCGGCAACCAGAGCCCGCCTGGCATGCTGCGGCGCATCAAGTCGTCACCGAGGGCACTATAAACTGATAGCCGCCCTCTTCCATAACCTCCCGAAGTTCTTCCCGCCCATCGCCCCCATCGTATGTCCCCACCACGGCTCCGCCAGAACCACAGAACTTGCAGGAGGCCCCGGTCGAGCGAGCCCGTTTAACCATTGACATGTTCTCGTCACTGATAGGATATATCTCGGCGCGCAGGTTGAAATTGCGGTCCAGTATCTCACCCAGTTGATCTGCATCACCATTTTCCAGCACTTCCCGGGCCCGGTCCGACAATTCCGCAATCTCGTTCATAGTATTAACCACTTTCTCATTCCCGATGTCATACTTTTCCCTCACACGAATATGGGCATCCGAACTCTCCTGGCTCAGATCAGTCCGGCAGGCCACGTAGAGCGGGGGCAATGATCCAGCGTCCAGACGTTCATACCGACCGTATCCATGTTTCTGCATATAATCTTCGTCGAAGTCCATATACACAAGGCCGTTGTATGCCTGCGCCACCCGATCCTGTAATCCGGCGGTGAGGCCCAGCTCTTCGGTCTCAGCGGCAAGAACAACGTTGGGCAGAATGTGCTCCTGAATGTCAACCCCGTAAAACCCCATCAGTGCTCTCATTGCCGCAGTGATAATGGCACTTGATCCCCCCAGCCCCACCTGACGCGGGATAGTGGTCTGATACCGCATCGTGAAATTACGGTCATCCAGACGCACACCTTTTTTGCCGCAATATTCAGCAAACTTTTTGCTGGCGGCTTTCAACAGACGAATGCCACCGTAATATCCCGTGCGCTGAACACTTTCCACGAGGTCATTCAGACTGTCGAATACGGCGTTATCCTGTGGAGCCGGGCGAAATTCGATTTCCGGGCTTTCATACAGGGTCACTTCCGCCCAGAAATTATCCATCGTGAAGGCAATGGTTTTTCCGTGATATCCGTCCGATGGATTACCCACCAGACCCGCCCGCGCATAGACTCGTTTAGTTACAATCATTGCAGTCTTCTCCTCATTTGGGATGGTCGCTGAACCAGGTGGACTCAGGGGACAGCTCCCAGTACTGATTGAAAAAACCGGCCGCACGATATTTGTTGCATTCGGTTCCGTCCGCCGTCTTCTCACCCGTGTAAACCATAAAATCGGGGATCATGTCGTATTTATGATTTTCCGGCAATTCCTTTCCCCAGGGAACACCGGCGTTCAACACTACGTATCGTTCCTGATTCAACGGATTGGGGTATATCAACCACAGCCCGTGTTCGTCGAGATCATAACTGTGACCCGCCAGTTGTACGGTTCCACTTGTGAACCTGACCGGTAAATCATCGACTACCTCCCCCACCAGCCTATTGCTCGATGGGGTTCCAAACAGAATCAGATTATTATTTTTGATCGTTTTTTTGTCCACTTCATCCGCCCCGAGCATCGTCGGCTCCCCCTTTGCAAACCGTTCCCAATCAGTCGCCGTTTGGTGAGCCAGCGCTCGGCTTCCCCCTTTCTCGGCCCCGTAAACCATCACAAACGGCCCCGAAAACACCTCTCGAACGGGGCCGCACAGCTCGGGTGTTTTGTACAGTTCCTTCTTTTTTCTCTCCTTTTCGCCACGCTCCAGGACCAGTTTTCCTCCGCGCCGTCTTGGGGTCGCAGTTTCCCCATTCCACACTACGGTAACATTGCGAACATTCGATATATATTCGTCCGGCGGGTCGATGACCAGAGAACAGACGTTGTTGGTGGTAAGCGTGATCTGCTTTCCCCCTTCTTCCACCACGCATTCGATCTCAGCCGCTTTTGCCCAGTTCTCAATGGCGCGTATCTTTACCCAGTAGGCCCGTGGATAACTGAGCGTGTAGGTGCGGAAGGTCACACGACGGGGGGATGTCTCTCGCTTCTGTGAACGAAGCCATCGTGCGAGCCTCGTCATGGGCTCCAGCTGACGATAGAAAAAGGAATGGCCCTTCCCCTCCAGCTCCACGTATCGTAAATCGCGGCCCATATCTTTCAATTTTGCTTTCATCCGACGCGACTGTTCCACGGGGATGCCGAAATCCTCGGTTCCGTGAATCATGTATATCGGTAAATGGGCGTAGTTGGGCAAGAGGTTGATCCCAAACTCCTGCTCGGCCATTTTCTGTTTAAAAGGCGGGATATCACCCGGTTCAATATCCTTCCAGTAGTAGAAATCAGCCCGACTACTCATCGCCAGCAGAGCGGCAAACCGCTGGGGATAGTGAGCGCCAATCGTCCACACTCCCATTCCACCCATCGAATAGCCGCTCAGGATAACGCGATCCGGATCAATGTTATAGTCATCTTCCACTTCCTCGATCGCGCGCATCACATCATCCTCACCACATCCCTGGAAATCGGTGTTACTACGAGCAAAGGGCATCAGCACAATGCTATCGGTCCGCCGGGCGTATTTATCCAGCACGTCAGGGTACATGTATCGACCCCAGTTCTCGCGATTCAGATCCGGACTGTACCCGTGCAGATAGACGAGCACCCCATACGATTCTGTCCCATCATAGGATTCAGGGACGTAGAGCTGATAGGGCTGGGCACTTCCATCATTAGCAGCCAGGTAGGCCCGTTCCAACTGGCCGTGTTTTTTCAGATTCGGTGGCTCCCCCTCACGGAGCGCCAGAATCAATTGCCGCGCATCTTTAAGACATTCCTGCACCTGTTGGTCCCTTTCCTCCCCCGCCCAATAATTTTCCCTCAACAACCGAGCCTTGACCAGTTTGAGCTCAGCCAGCGCGTAGGAATCCCCCTGTTCGTTCAGTTGGTCACTATGCGCCTTTCTCCAGGATTGCAAATACTGCTCATAAGTATCGATCAACCCCGGGATGTTCTCCGGAGAGACGACCGGAATATCGCCGGCGGCCCCCGCTCTGCCCTCCTCCGCGCCCGCCCGCTCCGGGATTGTGCCTCCAAGCACCATCACAATACATAGTAGCCCCCCCAGAAGAGGAAAAACGCTCCGACGGTGTCTGCACCCTGGAATTCTCATTTTATCGACCGTGTTCATGAAGAGGCGGACACAATCCCCAGAAGAGAACAGCACAGATATGATTCGCTCAGTGAGCGCCCGTACCTCTCTCTACGTTTTGCCGGGTGTCGTCCCGCGTTTAGAGGTCAACATCTTTGGCGGCACGGATGAACGCTTTGACCTTTTCACGAGACTTTTCCCCGGCTTCCTCTTCCACACCGCTGGCAACGTCAACCGCGTAAGGACGTGCAGTGTGAACGGCTTCAGCGATGTTCCCGGGTGTCAGGCCACCCGCCAGGATAACGGGCCCGTGCGTCCTTGCGGCAGATGCTATTTCCCACTCGAACGTCTCTCCTGTCCCACCCAGCTTTCCCTTCACATGCGCATCCAGCAAATAGGCATCAACCTCGTATCGTGGAAGTTCCTTCAGATCCTCTTCCGACTGTATTCGATACGCTTTAATCACGTGCAGGTCCCGGTATTTCCGACACTCTTCGGCCGATTCGTGACCATGGAGCTGAACCCATTCCAATCCGCAGGTTTCAACGATCTCGCGCACCCGATCAGGTCGAGCGTTGGCAAACACCCCAACGGGGGTCACGAAAGGCGGGAGTTCCATAATCATGGCTCTCACGCGTTCTGGATCGCAGCACCGTGGTGTTCCGGGGACAAAATTGAACCCCACGGCATCGGCTCCACACCGGGCGGCCCATACCGCATCTCGCACGTTGGTCACCCCACAGATTTTCGTTTTTACCATCATGTCAGGTTCCCGACATTGGCAGCAAACTCTACAGACCGATGCTGTCCAGGGCATCACGGAGGACCGACGCTGAGTTGATCAATGCTTCTTCTTCCTCCTCACTCAACGACATCTCCACAATCATTCGCACTCCGTCGCGACCGAGCACCAGAGGAAGACTCATGCAGACGTCCTCAATCCCGTGTTGTCCCTGGATCAGCGTGCTGGCGGTAAGAATCGAGTTCTGATCCCTCACCAGCGCCTCACACAACCGCGTAGCTCCCATTCCGATACCGTAGTACGTCGCCCCTTTGAGATCAATTATTTCATACGCCGCATTTTTCACCTTCTCAAAAATGCGGCTGTGCTCCTTTTCCCGGTCACAGTGTCCGGGACAACTCTCACAAAAACATTCAAAAGGAACCCCCGCAACGTTTGTCCGGCTCCAGATCGGAACCTCACTATCCCCGTGCTCCCCAAGAATGTAGGCATGGACATTCCGGGGATCCAACCCACAATGAGCGCTCAGTTCGTATCGGAACCGTGCCGTATCCAGCACCGTGCCGGACCCAATAACCTGTTCGGGGGGTAATCCCGAAATATCCAGCGTGGCGTAGGTGAGAACATCAACGGGATTAGAGACAATGAGGAGCAGGGCATCCTCGGCCACATCTGTAACCCTGGGCACGATGTCCTGAAAAATTTCGTAGTTGCGCTTCGTCAAATCCAGCCGCGTTTCACCCGGTTTTTGAGCGGTTCCCGCGGTAATCACGATAACGTCCGACCCCCGGCAGGCCTCATAATCTCCGGCGGAGACGCTGGTCGGGGTGACAAACGGCAGTGCATGACCTATGTCCCGCGCCTCCCCCCTGGCCCGATCCATATCCAGATCAACTAAAACAATTTCACCGGCGACCCGTTCGACAGTCAGGGAATACGCGATGGTGGAGCCCACCATGCCGGCCCCAATAACTGATATTTTGGATACCCTGCCTTCATCCTTCTGTTGCGTCACACCCATTCAAATCGCCTTACTTTTCTGGTAACGGTCGTAGAACCCACTATCTACTCACTGCGGGACATGCACCACTACAGCACCGGGCTGCCGGGTTCAATAGGTTCATCAAGGGTCAACACAACCACCTTTTCTTCGTTTTCCTGGGCCGCCAGCAGCATACCCTCGCTTTCAACACCGCGCAGACGCGTGGGTTCCAGGTTGGTCACCACCACGATAAGCTTATCCTCCAGTTCATCGGCCGTGTAATGACCTTTCAGACCGGCCACCAGTGTTCTGGGGTCATCCTCTCCAACATCCACGCGGAGAATCTGCAGTTTATCCGCATTGGGATGTTCTTCCACCGACAAAACCCTACCAACCTGCATATCAACTTCTTTGAAATCCTGAAAACTAATCATGGGTCACTCCTTCTGAGACTAATCGTTTTTGAATCGTGAAGCCGCATCCTTGCATGCCGCCTCCAAATTCCGAACGGCCGCCTTCAAACCAGCACTCATATCTTTGCATGCGGTTTTGCCGTTTTCTCTGGCTTCACTCAGTTTTTCCCGCGCATCTTTGAGTTTCCGGCGCAACCGTTCTTTCTTTACTTCAAAATCCGCGCGCGCCTTTTCCCCTTTTGCCTCGGCTTTTGCGGCCAGCGCTTCCAATTCCGCTTTCAGCTCTTTCAGTTTTTTCTCCATCTCTTTCCCTTTCATCCCAGCCTCCTGACGTAAATAAACCGCGGCGTTGACGCCGAAATTGCATGAACCTAAAATGAGAGTCTAAAGTAATTCACTTCCATTCGTCAAAATCGGAGGAGTCTCCCGATGCCTGAGGTGCGGTGCAAACTCGCCAAAGTGGTAATGAGCGAGACCCACGAGCGCCAGATCGTGGTGCTCGAGGAACAACAAGGCCCCCGCCGCTTGCCCATCGTGATCGGTTTTCCCGAAGTGTTCGCCATACATCGTTTTGTCAATGACGAGCCCCCGCCCCGACCATTGACCCACGAGTTGATGGGAAGCATTCTGAACCATCTCGATGCTATACTTCAAAAAGTTGTGATCAACGATATTGAGGACGGAACCTATCATGCGCGGCTGTTTTTGAAGCAAGATGATGAATCCGTTGATCTCGACAGTCGCCCCAGCGACGCTATAGCACTCGCCATACACCTGGACGCTCCCATCTTCGTGGAAGATGAGGTGCTTGCCCGGGCAGCCGAAGACTTCAGCTGATCCGCCCCTGTTCTTTATCCACCAACTCCCTCAACGTCTCCACCAGCGCCATCATGTCCGGCGGAACGGACGCCTCAAACGTCATTTCTTTATCCATCCCGGGATGGTGCAGCGTGATTCGACGCGCGTGCAAGGCCTGTCGGCTGAGCAGGGGTTTTTCGGACGGATAGTGCTCCGATCCGGTCAGGTCACTCCTGTAGATTGCCTTCCGAAGACCGTAGTTGGCGTCGCAAACGACCGGATGCCCGACATAATTCATGTGCACACGGATCTGATGAGTCCGGCCGCTGCGCGGATGGCATCGAACAATGGTGAACTCCCGCAACCGCTCCACCACCTCATACAGCGTCTGAGCACGTTTGCCCGTGTCCGGTCGGATTGCCATTTTCTCCCGATAACGACGGTGGTCGCCTATGCGCGCCTTCACCAAGTCGCTGTCCAGTTCAACCCTCCCTTCGCAGATTGCCAGATATTCCTTTTTCACCTCCCGATCAGCAAACTGCCGGGCAATTTCCCGGTGCACCCGGTCATCTTTCACCATGACGATCACTCCGGTCGTATCGCGATCAAGACGATGGACGACACCGGGTCGCAATTCTCCACCATATTCGCTCAAATGCTCACAATGGTAAGCGACCGCGTTGACCAGAGTCCCGCTCTGATGGCCTTTCGATGGGTGAACCACCATGTCGGCCGGCTTGTTAACAACGATGATCCACTCATCCTCGTAAACCACATCCAGCTCAATGTCCTCGGCCTCAATCGGCTCGCCGGTTTGTACGGGCACCTTCGCTACAACGTCATCGCCTTTTTTCGGGGTATAAGCTGGTTTGACGGGCTCGGAATTTACGAGGATCCCGTTTTCGTCCATTAACTTCTTGATGAAGGTTCGCGAATAATCTGGGAAATGCTCCGCCAGATACGCGTCGAGACGATCGATCTCCGGTTCGGTTTCGATCGTAAACTCGTATTCTGTTATTTCAACATCATCCGACATGCGTTACTCCCCCGTCAGTACTTCCTCGTATAATGCCACCACATCAGATGTAATCGTGCGGATATTAAAGGTTTCGGCAACCTGCCGCCGTGCGGCCTCTCCCATCCGGCGCGCCTTATCGGGATGTCCGACCAGCTCTCTAATTCTGTCGGTCAGACTTTCTACGTCGTCCATGGGAACGATAAGTCCTGTCGATCCTGAATCGATGAGTTCGCACGCCGTTCCCGTGTTGAACGCAACAACGGGACGTCCCCGCCCCATGGCGTCAAGAATACTGAACCCGGATACCTGAACCTGCGCGCTTTGAACCACTACGTCAACGGCATCCAATATCTCGGCATAGGAGGAAAAATTGCCCACAAAAGTTAGAGAATCATCAAGCCCCATTTCGGTGGACATTTTTCTCAATTCCGGAAGCAATTCGCCCTCTCCGGCAACGAGGAACTGCCAGTTATGACCATGCCGAATAATGTTGTCGGCAGCACGAATAAACAGTTTGTGGCCGCGTGCCTTCTCCACCGGTCCCACGCATCCGACAACGGGAACTCCATCCTGAAAGATGGGGCGTATTTCTTCCCGGGCAAGCTCATCCATGTCAATACCATTCGGTATCACACGTATGGCGGACTTCTCCACCCCGCATTCATTCACCAGTTCCTCGCGCAGGTACTGGCTCGTAGCCACAATCCCAGCTACGTCCGGGACAAGGGACCGAAGGACACGCGCCTTTTTCGGGACCGCATGAAGGGTCAGCAGCACCGGGACATCTATCTCAATATTCAACCCGTTGACCAGACGAGCCACGCCGGCCGTCTGGGCATGAATCACCTGCGGATGAAATTCGGAGATGGATGTCTCTAACCGCTCCCGATTAGACCCCGATAAACGCTTTTCACCGAGCCTATCAAACGTCTGCACGGGAATGTCATTTTCCATAAGAACTGTCAACATAGGACCGGGCCCGCAGAAGACGGCCACATGAATACCTCGCCGGCGCAGTTCCTTGGCCAGATGCACTATATATTCATTCGTGCCCCGTGCTCTCATCTCGGGAGCAACAAATAATATTCGTTCCACCTCTGATTTGTTTTCACGCATAAAACTACCCAATGCGATTGCAGTCCAATAACCTGCAGAAACAGTCGCTCCACAACTCCCGGATGATCTCAAAGACATCCGTTTTCTTACGAGCTCCTGCTCGCTTTCTCAGCAGCTCATGGACAAAGAAAGAAATAATGATCCCCAACCATCCCTCCGGTTGTACACATCGAATCCGGATGCAGCGGCTGGATGAAGGAGCCTGCCACCTATTGACAAAACCACCATCATGGCGTACTTTGAACTGTAGGTATAAGTAGAAATGTTGAGCAAAATATCAGGAGACGGATCCAGCCCCACGTTTTGCGACAAGGAGGTGACAGCGAAATGTTAACATGGCCAGCCAAAAGGAAAAAGCGACGGGGCCAGGCAGTGGTCGAATTTGCCCTGGTTCTCCCTATTTTTCTTCTCCTCATCCTGGGGGCTCTGGATTTCGGCCGTGCGTATTACCGCCTCCATCTCCTCACAAATGCAGCTCGCGAAGGAGCACGAACAGCTTCACTCCCTCAATCAACCGAAACGGAAGTCGAAAACATCGTAGAAGATTTTTTGACCGATGCTGGCCTTCCCGGAAGCTTCTCCCTTGAAATCAATGTTACCGATCCCGATGGGAATCCGCGATCGGGAGGGCTTTCCAACGCGCAGGAGGGCGACCGTGTTCAGGTCGTCGTGATACAGGATTTCAAACTCATTGGAGTCGGCTTCGTTCCGGGCGGGAGCTCCCTCCAACTTGATTCCTCATGCACGTTCCGCCATGAATGATCCAATCCGGGAAACGTCAGTGAGCCCCGGATCATGCCCCGGCCAAAAACAGCGCTTACCAGTTCCCATTAGTGCACCGCGGGACATACCGCCATCTCCATCAAAAAGAAAACAGAACCGTCCTGACTAATATACTGAATAAGGTTTCAACAGTCTGATCGGGTCAACGAAAGCCGCGCATAAAGTTAGCAACCCGGGTAAAATAGAACGCCAGCATGAAACAAAAACTCAGATCGACGAGTACCCCCCCTACCAACGTCACAAGCTCACCTGAACCCTCTTCCCGGTCGCGGCCGGGAAAGAACATGAACACCAGAGCGGCCACGGCCAGCGATATGCCGCCGGTCAGCCAGGCCAGGCGAACAACCCCGTAATGCTGTTCGGACAGGAAAGCTCCCCAGACGACCCAATTCCCGATGAACGCGATGCCCGGACACATCATGAGACCCGCAATCCACAACGCGAAGGTCCACCGGTCCGTGATAACCAGGTAATATTCCAACTTCTTCCCCCCCACCACTGAGAAGATCGTCACCAAAAACGCACTCAGAGCGCACACTCCCACCCAGCTAACGAATGCACCGATGCCGATCAATACTGGCAACATTCTGTTTCCCTTTCGACTGAGCCCCCGTCTGTAACAGCCTCCATCGTCCGCGGAGGACCAATAGCGCAATAGGTTCACACTTCACGCTCTATCCAGATCCCGGAGCCAGAACACTTTTGACTATCCCTCTTTCGGAGGGTTGGCCACGGTTATATACGCGATCTGAGCACTGGGCGCTTCCAGTTTATTGTGACGTTTGCTGGCGGTATCAACCTTCAATTCCAGTTCGTGTTCCTCGTTGGGCAAACCATGGGCCAGCACCGCACCTTTGCCGAATTCAATGAAATGTCGCAGATAGGGGCCCCGTACCTTTTCACCGTCCAGACGAGCCTGAACCTTAAGACCATTATTATACATCAGCCCCCACACAGCACAGGCAGTGCCTTCGAACGTAAGACGCATCTTTGCCCCGGAGGAACCAACCAGCAGATCATCGAAATACCACGGTACAAGCTCCGCCGGTTTTTGATCCCACTCCCCTTCAAGCTCGATATCGGTCCGTTTCTTCGACGGGTTGTACATCTCGATGTGCTGCAGTTCATCGGAGACAAGCGGTTCCGGCAGGGGAGCGTCCGGATCTTTCCGCTGACCATCACAGAACAACTCCACCTGTTTCTCAAAGCCTTCCCGCATTGCTCTGAATGAAATCCTCTGCCCGTAATCATTCAGATGATGGGCGTCATCTTCTTCAAAATCGAGCGCAACATCGTCCCACGTTTCCCCCCGTTCTTCCAGCGTTTCTAACAGATATGACTGCATGTCGATGAAGGGTAATTCATAATGTTCCGCCACCTGACGGTGAAGGGACTGATCCACGGATCCGTCTTTAGTTTTGCGGTTCGAACCGGGGCGAGCACCGGTGCCAAGAAGGACCACATCGCAATTGGCATCCGTACTTTTCAGCTGCCGGACAATACCCTCCATTCCCTTCAGAACGAGATCTTTATCCGGCGCTCCGGAATCATTCACACAGAATTCCACAAAGGCCAGATCCGGTTTATGCGGTATCACGTTCCGTGGAAGCATAAACACGCTCGCATAGGATTCGCTGGCTCCTATGGCGCCCATGATTTCACTCACCTGACAGTGATATTTGGGATGATATTCCTGGTAGAGGTATTTGGTAAATAATCGACGCCACGAAGTTTCCGTAACATCACTGGCCCCAACCCCTACGGTCAGGGAACCACCGACATAGGCGACATTACAATGGCTGGCCGAAAATATCTTCTCTATACAGCGGGGAATCAAACACTTCTCAGACATCAAAAACTCCTGACAGTAATTCGCTACTTTACACGTTCTATATCCGAACGAATATACCTAAAACAAAGGATTCAGAATACGATATGCTAAACTGTACCCGTCGAATCGTCAAGAAAGGGAAAGACTTGGATATTTCCTGAGGGACCATTAGAATCACATTTCCTGAATCCAATCCCTTCAGACTCTGCGGACGGATAGATGAATCACACGAGAGCAAAATGGACGGGTGGACATAAAATCAATTTCTGGGTGGTGCTGGCCATTGTACCGGTCAGTTTCCTGGCAGTGGCTGAATACCTCCGCAACGTGCTCATTCCCGATGCCGTCTTCCCGATCAATCCCACCTATCTGAAATATTTTGCTGCTCAGTCCGTTCTGGTCATCGCCATATTTCTGCGCTTGTTCAATTCGCCGCGGGAAGAATGCCTGGAGCTCCGGACGTCCGAGGGATCTCAGCTGACTCACGCGTTCCCCATCCTGCTCCTGCTTTTTGGCGCATGGAACTTGTTCAGCCTCACGTGGGCGGCCTGGGAATTTGGCGCCACGAACGAGATGTTATATTTCACCACGTATCTGGGTCTGGCCTTTATTTTTTACCTGTCGCTTCAATCACCCGAGCGATGGATGGTATTTGCAAAAGTTTTTCTCGTATCGGTTGCTCTCGCTGCCGCCTGGCAGCTCCAAACGACGCTTCGAATGGCGCTCCCCAACGATGATTTAACCATCGCCAAAGCATTTTTAAGCCGGCCGTTGATGTTCGGAAACGTGAATTTCTCCTGCTCGTCCGTCGTCACTGGTGCCCTTCTGTCGCTGGGTTTTCTCATCATCTTCGTTCAATCATTCTGGCGGGATTCAAACCACCAGGCCTCTCCTTTCTCCATTGTGAAAGCACTGTCCTGCCTGGCTGCCCTGATCGTATTTTGCGCTGTCCTTTATTTTGCCAGCTCGCTCGCCGGGTATATTGCCGGGTTCATTGCCATTCTCGCCTACGTTCTGTGCATGTTACCCTGTCCAAAGATCCGCGCGTTACTGAGTTTCGGCATTGGTGTTACCGCCATCGCAGCCATCGTGATCATTTTGTACACACCAAAGTATCGCCAGCGAGTGACACAATGGGCCCTTCAACGAGGCACAACAACGCGAGCCCGAATGGTATGGTGGACGGCCACCGGGGACATGTTCGTCGAGCGCCCGATCCTGGGCTGGGGGGTCGGATCGTATGGCTCGGTTTACTACCGTTTTTCCCCTCCAATTTCCGACACGGGACCACCCACCAGGGGGGTCGCTGCCACGCATCCCCATAATGAATTCCTGCGCGTGGCGGCCGAACTCGGCTCCATCGGTCTCATCCTCTATTTTCTTATTTTCATTGTTACCCTGGTGACCAGCTACCGGATTCTCCAGTCGGCTGATTTCCGCCACCGGGCGATTGGATTTGCCGCCTGGGCCGGGCTTTTGGGCTTTCTGACCCAGGCCGCACTGGGAAAAGGCATACAAATTTGGGATATGGCCCTCCCCTTCTGGATCCTCACCGGGGCGTTGGCCGCCATGCATCGTTGGGCTGGCGCTTCTCCAGCCACCACTCCCTCCGTCCCTCGCCGATTGCAACGGTTTACCGCCATACTTATTGCTCCTGCTCTCCTCTGCTGGTGGATAGTTGGTGGAGTCTCGGGGTACCGGAGCATGATTCATCTGAAGGATGCGTATAACCGGGTCAATGCTCTGGCCCGGTTTGCACGGAAAAATAAGTCTCAGAAGAACCAGCAGGCAGTTCGCGCAACAGTGCGCCAGGCAGCCGATGACATCACCAAGGACCTGCGCTCCTGCCGTCCCTTTTGCCCTGTCACCACTCTCCCCCTCCGTTTGCGCTACACTCTGGGAATCAATCTAACCAGCGTCGGGCTCAATGCCCGAGCATGTGAGGAATTCGCCAAAGTGGACTCAATGGCTCCGAGCTTTCTGGTGGTGGAAAAATTCTTAGCGAGATGTCAGCTCCGGAAGGGAAATAAAAAACAGGCTCGTGACCTTCTCCTCTCCTTTCTGGATCATCACCCAACGCGTATGGATGGGTACCTTATGCTGGCTCCTCTCGACCTGCCGGCCGCCACCCGACACCTCGCCCGCCAGGTTCTGGAGCGCGATGCCCTGTCCCATCCCCGACGGACGGCCACACTGGCACGGATGCTGACCGTGCTCCAACGATGGAATGATCTCAAAGCACTACTCAACCTGTCCCGGCAGCATGCCACCCCCCAGACGTATCATCTGACGGGCCAGCAGATTGCGCAAACATGCAAGCGCCGGGGGTATCAGGATAAACTCGCGGAACTGCGCCGCGAGTTTCCGGACGCATTCCCGCCGCACAAAAACCCGTGACGGACCCCTTCCTGCTGTCCCGATGTTATCCCGCGCCGGCCCCACTCCATTAAAAAAAGAAGGAAAGCACTAAAGGCTTTCCTTCTCGTTTGCTACCGGACCATCAAGAATGATCGGTCACATTACCAGACATCGGACTCCGCATAGCACGCAACCATATCTTCCTGCGTGGTGTCGGCAACGTCATCGGCAAGATTGGCCGAACCGAATTCATTCACCAGGAATTCCACATGCTGCGCAATGCGTTCTTTGATCAGTCCCATCAAATCAACGAACGCCTGGTTGCCACTGTCCTCAGGGGGTTCTCTCAATGCATCAAACGGTTTGACCTCACCAAGATAATCCCGGGGATCAATCACGTCCAGCTGTTTATCAAGCACCTTTTTGGCGCCCTCCAGCATCTCTGATTCAGCCGCAGACGGATTATCCAGGAAGAACTTGCGGGTCGTCGCGGTAATACCGAGCCGCAGGTCGGTATCGATGTTGATTTTCCGCAACCCGTAGGAGATACCCTCTTTCAGTTTCTCCAGCGGGACGCCCTGCGCATTCTGCAGATCGCCGCCCAGCTCATTGATTTCCTTAACCAGTTCCTGCGGAACGGTTGACGATCCATGTCCAACGAGGAAGTGGTCGTCGACCAGGCCCGCATCGGCCATGTTCTGGTAGCTATCCCGGACAATATCGGTACGGACTTCATCAATGTTCGACCCTTTATTCGGGCCGTGGGATGTGCCGTAGGCGATAGCGAGGGCATCGACATTGGTTTTCTCGAAGAATTCGACTACTTTTTCCGGTTTGGCATACACGGTTTCTTCATGCTGCACATCTTCTTCGATTCCCGACAGCTGACCGTATTCACCTTCGACGCCAACACCACGCGGATGAGCGTATGCGACCATTCCACGGGTGATCGCGACATTGAGGGGGAATTCCTCGTCGCTGGCATCAATCATGATGCCTGTATAACCTTTATCAACGCACTCTTCGCCCTTTTCGGCATTTCCGTGATCCAGGTGCAGAGCCACAGGACGACTGTGGTCACTGTTCTCCATGGCTTTCAGAACCATGTAAGAAATTTTGTCCGGACCACCCTGGAATCGGTTCGCGCCTTTTGAGGCCTGAATGATCGCGGGAGCATCTGCTCGCCGCAGGCCTTCCAGCACGCCCTGAGCCTGGGTGAAAAAATTGACGTTAAACGCCCCGATTGCGGCGGGGTCGCCTTCCTGACTTGTCTCTTCGGCTGCCGCAAGAACGGTCGCCATAGGGCTCAATTTATACTCACTCATCAAACTATCTCCTTCTGTACACACGTTTAGGGTAAAAAAACCTAGAAAAGTGTCCTGTAGAGGCGGGCATCAGCATCGAATCGGTATGATAACAGGTACCCGACCTATGTCAAGCACACAACTAGTCGAGGTCACCGTACTGTCGCCGAACGGCATCGTAAGCCTCTTTGGTGCCAATGTCCCGCACGCCACCGTCAACGATACAGGCATAGACCGGGACACGGTCAACTAACCACTCCACCAGATGGCCGGGAGCATCTGGATCATTGCCTTCCTCCAGATACTGGGGCAACAGTGACGCAGCTTCCGGGGAATAGGCGTAAAACGGGGGAACAGCCAGGTCGCTCGGGGGGTCGTCTGGTTTTTCCACAAAATCCACAACTCGCCCGTCGTCATTCACACATGCGACCCCCATACGGGTCAGCTCTTTTTCATTCTCGACTCGTGAGGCAAACACCGCCGAAGCGTCACGCTCGACAGCCAGATCAACGATGTTGGTTATATCAAAATCGGCCAGGTTATCCGTCCCCAGAGCGTAAATACCGTTTGCCGGATCAAGATTGGCCTCTTCCATCACGAAGTGGATATCACCAATAGCACCCAGTCGATCATCATTGGAAGTTGTGCCGTCATTCAGAACAGTTATAGGTTTGCTATTGTCGTAATCCTCCGCCCAATCGGCAAGATCGCCCGCGAATTTGTCGTTGCTCACCAGGAACATGCGGTCAATATGTTCCGACTGTTCCAGGTTTTCAACAACATAATTGATGATGGGCTTTCCCCCCACGGGCAGCAGTGCTTTGGCTCGATCTTTAGTGAGAGGATACAGACGGGTTCCGTATCCCCCGGCCAGCATTATCGCATCCATTTTACTTTCTCCTTTACTTAGAATCAGTACACTTGTTCCACATTAATTTTTGCTCAGATATGCCCCATTCTTCTCCCTCAAACATTTCCATGCCTGCACATCCAAGACCTTTACCCGAAAGTTTTTAGTTCGGGCCGCTAAGTTCCCAAGCGGGTATTCCACGCATTTTGGATCATAAGATCTTTCTATCCGCCGGAGCGTAACCCCCACCGGAAACGCCTGAGAAGATCTATGCGGGACCGTTTAGAATAACAGCATCATATGGGGGCAGAGTTAGTGAGTCATTAAAAGTTCCTTTGTCCAACAGATCAACAACTTCCCGGCCGGAGGGTAATGGCAACTCCACGGATTCATCAGAATGATTCAAAACGCAAATTCGTTCTCCTTCGCCCTCGACCGCGGTCAGAGGGATCACCTCCACCTCATCCTGCGCCCAAGCACATCGCCCGAGCTCCGCGCGCGTAATGGCTTCATCCATCAACCATTCCCAGCCCTCTGCATCCAACGCCACACCGGAAAACAACGCCTGTCCTCTCCCCTCCCGGGCCAGCGTTACAGCAGGCGTGTCCGCATAATATTGATCGGCATATTCAGCAATTGCATCAGCCCCCCGCAGCTGAATGACACTGCACAGTCCATCCGCTTCGAACGTCTCCGAAGACGCATCGAGCGGAGACCAGAACGCTTCAGTATGATCCCCCAGAGCGTCATACTCCACCACTTCCACCCCCAACAATTCCATGAGCGGCCCGGGCGGTGGCGACTCAATGGCTCGTCCCTGGGGAGTCTTGTAGCCGGCCGGTGCGGTAATGACGAGGGTGCCGCCATCATGCACAAAAACCTTCAATCTCTTCGCCATGGCCGGACTCGTAATGAATTGCATCGGAGCCACGATTAACTCATAAGGTGACAGATTTTCTTCATGCTCAAGAAATTCCACAGATATGCCTTCGCGCCTGAGCTCCCGATATGCCCCCTGCACAGACTCCCAATAATCTCCATCCCAGCCAAAAGGCGTGGATTCAAACGACCATGCGGATTCGTGATCAATCAATATGGCGGCATCGGTACGGGGTTCCCAGCCCGCGAACAAATCAGAGTCCTGCATTTCCTCAATAACACCCTTTATTTCATCGAGGCGCCGACGGGGAGTTCCATCTGAATCAAACAGGCCGTATGAGTGCATCTCCTGCCCCGTTTGGGCTGTTCGCCACCGGGAATAACTGATAAATTCAGCACCTCGAGCCGCTGCCTGCAAGGTCCATAACCTCAGCTGGCCGGGACGGGGTTGCTGGGTGTGGCCGGGAATTAGAGTGGCGCCCGCCTGCTGCTGCGTAATCCAAAATCCTGTGTGTTTCAGGGAACGCGCCAGATCAAGGCCCAATGCCGTCTCCTCCAATCGACTGCTGTCCGTCGGGAAATTGTCCAGCGATACCACATCCTGCTGTTTCGCAAGGGAAAACACATCAACATGCTGCACATCCGCCCCTGATGGTTCACTGACCGTAACACGGGCCTTGTCCCCCACGTAGCTGGATATAATGTCACGCTGTTCTTCGACAAAATTCCGATACTGAGCGGACATAAATCGGCTGTAATCCAGAGATAGTGATGGATGCGGTTCAAATACGGTTCGGCGGGGAGCGGGTATTTCGTGCCAATCATGATACCCCTGGCTCCACGTCGAGGTTCCCCATATTCGGTTCAACCGGTCAATCCGTCCGTACCGTCGTTTCAACCATCGCCGAAATGCCTTCTCACACTCCTCACAGTAACACATGCTCGCCGGGCCAGCTCCCGGTTCATTATCCACCTGCCACGCCCATATGTCCTCATCCCGGAAAGTGCGGGCGAGTTCGGATACAATTCGGCGCGCGTATTTGTTGTAGGCGGGATTATTGATGCAAACATGCTTTTTGCTCCCCAGATACCACCGGCTACCGTCGGCCTGAAGGGGCAGAATATTGGGATGACGATTGAACAGCCACGGTGGAGGCGCCGCCGTGGGCGTTGCTAAGAGGACTCTTAGTCCACGTTCCGATAAAACCTCGACGGCATCTTCCAACCAGTTGGTATCAATACGTTCCCGCCTCGGTTCCAGGCGCCACCAGGCAAATTCGCCAACCCGGACCACCTCAATCCCCATCTCCACCATCATCTGGGCATCGGCTCCCCATTGTTCCTCGGGCCATTGTTCGGGATAATATGCCACGCCAAATTTCATTTTTTCCTCCATCCGAATCTTAGCTCCGTGGCATCGGAATTGATTATCGCGGGACAAATAAACGATTTGATGCGGATTTTGCGTATTCTGCACGGTTGCCGCATTATATGCCATCAGTGGGAAGATTCAAAGGCGAAAGGGCCGCCTGAATCACCAGAAACATTCGGAAAAAGCAGACGGGAAACCGTGTCCTGAACACCGGCGCTGAGGTCAGGACGCGTAAACGCACCGGTTGGGGCGAGACTCTGGATAAACCGGCTAACAGTCGTCTGGTCCCATCTTCTGGATTTGAGAACCTCGTTTCCAAAGCGACAATACAGGGTATTGGCGCTCTCACGACTATGGAACAACGGGTCAACATCTGAAGACAGTTGATGCCCACAGGCCCAAAGAAAACACCACGGCGCACATTCTCCATTTACCAATAATTGACGTTCGGATCGGTTTCAGTATATCATACTGCTGTTTGTCCACAGTTCTGATTGGGGGGACAAGAAAGAGCCAGACAAATCACATAATGGAAAGATCAACGTCTCGCAGTTCAGGCTCGAAAAAAGCGAACGGCAGTCAGCGACGCATAACATTCCCACGTTAGCAGGTAAAAACTTTATATGTTTGGACAAAAGATATGGGCCATGGATCTGGGCAGGAGTGCCGTCAAGGGGGTATTAACATCTGCTACAGGTGACGGCATTGAGATTCTCGAGGCCGACGTCGTGCCCCTGAAAGGCGAACCACCCCAGTCCGGGGGAGAACCCAGCCGGGATACCCGTCTGTGGAAAGCGATACAAGAATTTGATGACCGTCACCGTATCCACAAAAACCCCATCGCTATCTCAATCCCCGCCCAGAATACGCTCATACGCGAAATACAAATCGCTCTCGTGGGCAAACGAAACGTTGAGGAGCTGGTGGAATATGAAGCTGCCAACGCAATCCCCTTTGTTCTGGATGAGGTGTTCTGGGATTATCACCTTTTTGATGAGGGATCCGACCCGACCACACGCAACGGCCTCCTGTTCGCGGTCAAAAAAAATCCCATCCGCACCTACATCGAGGCCTTTTCTCAGATCGGGGCCGACCGCATTGTGGAGATCACAATGGCGCCAATCGCGGGACTCAATTTTCTGCAGTATCAGATGAACGGCAACAGTTGCCGGATGCTGCTGGATGTCGGCGCGGAGAACACCAGTCTGGGTGTAACTGACGGGGAACGTTTCTGGATGCGAAACGTCATGATGGGTGGGAACCACATCACCCGCATGCTTCGCGACACCTTCGACATTCCGTTCAGGAAGGCCGAAGAAGCAAAACGGAATATAACCAAATCCAAAATCGCCGGCCAACTGGTCAAAGCAATCAAACCGGGGCTGCATCAGCTGGTCGCGAAAATAAAAACGAATCTGGAGTACCTTGAACGTCAGGATACTGATCTGACCTGCAAACATGTGTACGCCGTGGGCGGCAGCACACGCCTCGCCGGCATGAAAGCTCAGATTCGCCAGAGTCTGGGGCAGGAACTCTCAAACATACAGTCCCTCAAAAACATCTTCGTCTCTCCCGGGGCCAACAGCGATTTTATCAAAAACAATCTTGACCGGCTCGTGGTGGCCATCGGAACCGGGATCGCCGGTCTTGAAGAATCAAAGCTGGAGGCGTCTTTTCTGCCAGAATCGGCGGCCCGGCTGGCCAGAGTATCGGGCACAAAGCGCTTTCTCTCCGCCGCCAGCGTTATGGTATGGGCCCTGCTCCTGCTCATTTTCTTCTTTGCTCGGGGATACCAGAAGAACCTGGAAGCTGCGCTCGAGAGCAGTCAGGACGTCAATCAGAAGTACAGCCGGAACATGCAACGCCTGAGCTCCGCTAAGAACACGACAGCTGTCGAACATGAAATCCGATGGATGAAAGACCTCGGGGAGGGTCGCACGCAAATCCCTGCTCTTTTAAGCGACATTGTTGACACTTTTGTGGCGGCGTCCGAAGAGGGCGATGCACGATTTGGGATAACCAAACTCCATTGCGAAAGAATTCGCGCCAAAAACTCAAAAGACGGCGAAGTCATCGTCAATATCACCGGCAAAATCGCGATCCCCCCCGAAGCCAGCCCCAAACAAGCCTATAAGTGGCTGAAAAAACGCCTGCTCCGACGATTGCGCAACAACCCACTTCTGGCCCGAACCACCGGATCGGCTGAATTTACCGATGGGAGTCCGGTTGTCACCACAGAAGATGCCCGTTGGACAAATCGGGTCCAGACCAATGACCGTCTCATTCCCGTTTACCAGGAAGAATCCTACGCTATTGATAAAGTCTCATCTGATACGAAACTTCACCTCAACCGAAAGTTTGATGGAGAGACGTCCCAGAGCGATTACATCATCAGCCGGGTTAACGTGACCAGGTGGAATGACGAAGAGCTCTCCTTTGTTCTGAAAGCCGAAACGCCCGCGGAAAGTATCTCAGTTCTGGCTGATTGATCTGGTTCTGTCCTGATTCCCCCACACCACCATTTTGGTATAACGATATGTCCGCAAAAACAAGACAAGCAATCACTTCCGGCATCGTGGCCGTTCTCGGCTTCGGCGCGGTCTTTTTTGCAGCGTTCTGGGTTTTCCCGCTCCTGCAGGATGTTCGGGCATCCTATGCTGCTGTGCAGGATGAGATACAAACGCTGGACAAGCGCACCGAATCCGGGAATATACCCACCGAAGGCATGATCAAACAACACGTTGAGTGGAAAAACCATCTGATCACTCAGGCCGAAAGATGCGCCTCCTTCTATCTCCGGCAGAATCAGAGCCTCAATGAAAAAATTCTGGAAAGCTGGCGGATGGATGAATATGAGGTTGAGATGAGTTTCACCGATTTGAAACAAAAACTGGCTCAAAAAGCCGGGAACCCCGATTTCCTGGAGCTGGGGAAATTGGACGACTGGCAACAACGTGAGCATGGTAAACCGCGCAAAGAGAACTTCAGCAAACTGGAGAAAAAAAGTGCTCTGGCCAGTGTGTTGGTGAACATTCTGACTCACGACCCGGCGACGGTTATCGAGCTGATGAAGATCGGGAAACCCGCCCGTCCAGAGAATATGCCTCCAGAACCCAATGTGAACTGGATGTTCATACGATACAGGATGTTTCCCGTGACCATCTCGTTTTCAACCAACTTCAGTTCCCTGGGCACCACGCTGCATAAACTCACAACGATACCGCGCACGGCCTCCGACGTACCGTGTATCCAGGTCCGAAGTTTGCATATTGAGAAAAACACAGCTCCGGGCAAAGTAAAAGTCGAGTTGTCCATCAACGTTCTGGACTTCTTTGAACCCAAAAAGCAGGGATAACTGAGATGAAAAGACACGCTCTCAAAATCTGCATCGGGCTCTTTGTCATTATTTCCGCCGCCGCAACCCTGCTCTGTTTGTATTTTTCAGATAACATAGAAAACATGAAGAAGACAGTAAATACGGAAAGCAAAGTTTTGGATAAACGCCTCAGTTCAACGGACCCCGTCGCCAACATCGACAAGCCATTCAATACTGACAATCTCCTCAGCCGCATCCGCAGCAACTGGACCCGAACTCCTGAAATCCCGAAAAAAGATCTGCCCACCAGCGTTTTGCTCCAGAACTCCCCCACCTCGCGGCGATGAACCGATCTGTGCACCTGAACGGCGGAAGGGCCGTTCAGGAAGTCCCCCTCACCTCACACCACGCCTCCGGGATGAGGTCCATCAGTGATTCCGGCGTTAGAGACAGCTGCCCAGTGCCTTCGGCCGCCAGATCACCAGCACGACCGTGAATGTGCACACCGAGCCGCGCTGCCTCCCATCCCCCCATCCCCTGCCCCACAAATCCGGCTATCAATCCGGTAAGGACATCGCCCATACCGCCGGTTGCCATTCCGGGATTGCCCGTTTTGTTGATCCAGATCCTGTCGGCATCAGCCACCACCGTCCGGTGTCCTTTCAGCACGACAACAGCACCCACCCGCTGTGCATATTGGCTCGCGATGCCTTCCCTGTCCTCCTGAACCTCACGGATCGAACATCCAGCCAGACGGCTCATCTCGCCGGGATGAGGCGTCAGAATCACAGGACAGGCCCGTGTCTCCAGGCATCCATCATACCTCGCAGCTGCATTGAGGCCATCGGCATCAAGTACCAGTGGCGTGGGCATATCCGCCACAAGACGGCGTACGAGCGCATCGCTGGCTCCCGCGCGCCCGAGTCCCGGACCAAGCGCACAGATATCCCAGTTTTGCCTCTGCTCCAGAACGCGGAGTCCCGCACGCAGTCCTAACCTGTGGTTCCCCGTGTCCGGCAACGGAAGACTCATTATGCTTGCCTGTCCCAGTTCTCCTGCAAGATTCAGCCCCGCAGGCAACCCCATCGTCACAAGGCCCGCCCCGGCCAACTGTGCTGAACATGCGGCCATACGCACAGCGCCGGTCATACCGGGGGATCCTCCCACAATACCCACGTGGCCGTAATCGCCTTTATGCGATCGGTCAGGGCGCGGCTCCGGCATCTTCAACTCCTCCGGTGGCGAACATTTATTCGTCATGGCCGTTATCCTCCCACTTATTCGACATCTCATCGCAGACCGCAAGATCATTAATCATGGCCGCCATGTAACCCGCTCCGAAACCGTTATCAATATTCATCACGCTCACCCCCGATGCACAGCTATTGAGCATCGTCAGAAGTGGCGCTAATCCCTCCAGACTCGCCCCATACCCCACACTGGTGGGCAGAGCAATAACCGGACGGGCCACCATGCCTCCTACCACACTGGGCAACGCCCCCTCCATCCCGGCCACCACCACGATGACGTTGGCTTTGTGCAGTTCGTCGGCATGTCCCAGAAGGCGATGTATGCCAGCTACTCCGACGTCTGAAATCAATTTCACGCTGGCTCCCATCACGTGTGCCGTAATGCGCGCCTCTTCAGCGACGGGCAAATCGCTCGTTCCTCCCGTCACCACCAACACGCGCCCTTCATGGGCAATGGGCTCCTTTTCGACCACGATGCAGCGGGCTGTGCGGTGATATTGAGCTTCCGGCCAGCGATCTTTCACCGCCGCATAATCCTCCTCATCCGCCCTGGTTCCCAGAACCAGATGACCACTTTCCAGTATTCGTTCGGCGATATGGGCGACCTGCTGTGGTGTTTTTCCCTCGCACAATATGACTTCCTGACAACCACAGCGCAAAGAACGATGATGATCAACTTTCGCAAAACCAATATCTTCGAAGGGATAATGTCGAAGATGTTCCATGGTTTCATCCACCGAGACATCGCCGTTTTTGAGCTGGCGCAGAATAGTTTCCAGATTATCTTCGTTCATCCTATGATCCTCTTTCTAATCCAGGACGCACTTCAAGGCTTCACTAAGGAGTGGCTTCCACGGTTAGGTCGGCAAAATCGCCTTTTTCATACATGTGATGCGCAAGTCCAGCCACCATCGCCGCATTGTCACGACATAACGGCCAGGGCGTCAAATTCACCTGAACTCCCACCTTTTCCGCCATTTCACTCAGACGCTCACGGAGAGAGCTGTTAGCTGCAACCCCTCCACCAACAATTAAGCCTGCCGCCCCCACCTGTTCGATCGCCAGCCTGGTTTTCGCCACCAGCACGTCAACCACCGCTTTTTGAAAACTTGCAGCCATATCCGCAACAAACTTGTCGGTGTAGGAGGCATTCTGGATATCCTCCATCGATGCGTTCTGGCCGACCGCATGATACAAAACAGCGGTCTTCAGACCACTAAAACTGAAGTTAATATCCTTCCCGTCCATCATCGCCCGGGGAAGGTCAAAGGCCTCCGGATTACCCTCTTTCGCTACTCGTTCCATTACCGGCCCTCCGGGAAACCCCAGATGAAGGATCTTCGCGACCTTATCGAACGCCTCACCCGCCGCATCATCCACTGTTGACCCAAGGAGTTCATGATCAAGCGGCCCGCGGGTATGATACAGACTGGTATGCCCTCCGCTGACCACCATGCTGACGGCCGGCAGCTCTGGTTCATCCTCCCCCATCCACCCGCCGTAAATATGCGCATCCAGGTGATTCACCGCCAACAGAGGAACGTCCAGTGCCCAGCTGACCGACTTAGCGGCGGTCAAACAGATGAGCAGCGCGCCGATCAAGCCGGGGCGGCGCGTTGCCGCCACCGCTTCAATGTCGTTCCAGCGCACATTCGTCTGCTTCATCGCTTCTTCAATAACCGGTAACACATTTTGAATATGGGCGCGACAGGCCACCTCCGGCACGACCCCCCCAAATTGCTCATGCAGTTCGTCCTGACTGCTCACGATATTCGATAAAACTTGAACGCCCCCTTCTACCACCGCACAGGCCGTATCATCGCAGGAACTTTCCAGACCCAGTATTTTCATCTTTCACCTCCTAAAACCGACATTCACAGGGATACACAGTGTATATTAGATCGGCCCGTTACAAAAGGTCAGCTCCCTCCGACATTCCCCCGCGCAGCTTCGTTCCGGTCGTCCGACGAGGTTGCCTGGCCCGAACATTTCACGAATCGTCAGTTAACCGACGGCTCGGTCGAAGACCAAACCGGTGTCGTACGAGTTGTTGAAAACACACTGTGATTCACAATTGCCCTGATTGTTCGACATTACCCGTGGCTGAAACTGCTTTTAGAATAATTCACGCTTGAGATTTGTGAGATGTTCGGGGTTGCCTGTAAGCATTCAGTGAACCACGTTATTCCAGATGGGCCTACTGCCGGGCTTGTCCCGGTTGAGGCGTACT
>CAZXYF010000026.1:0-17763 GCA_964644705.1 uncultured candidatus Brocadiaceae bacterium
CCGCGCTTGCCGCGGGGATGCTCAGGTTTCAACCTAAAAAAGATCAGCCGGAATAAATCCTCCGGGCTTGCCCCGGCGACTATTAGGTTTTTTGCTCTTCTGACTCCCAGAAACCTTAGAACATTTTTTTGCAAGCCCGCTCAGCGCTCAACGCACGCAAGTAACGCGGAAACCCCGGGACACTTCCACACTACGGAGTAACAACGTTTTCCAGAAAGTGAAAAACCGTTCTGGTTTTAGCCCTTGACACAGGCCCAACTGTAGTGGAAAGTAAATTAGTTGTGCAAAAAGGAGGTGTATTATGAATTATCGTCGAACTGTCTCTCAACTTGCGGTCATATTGGGCGCAGTGAGCCTGTTTTTGATCGTCATGGGTTGCCCTAACTCCCAAACACACAACGCCAACTCTTCACGTGGGAAAGACGCCGTCGAATCCCACAACAGCGAAAAGGGCGGCGAGGAGCGGGCAGATAAGTCCGCCTCGGGCAAAAACAAAAAGCACACTCAAAAACTGTTCATCATCGAGCGCAGTAAAAACGCTAATATTGTCCGATACGATGCTCAAATCACATCAGATGGGACGTTGAATGCGGAGAAACCGGTGATCGCGTACTGGATCCTGAAGGCGGACGAAGGGCAGCGTGCCGAACTCTCCACCCTGCAGAGAAAATTCGCCTACGGATTTTCAACGAGACCGGCGGAATCCGGCGACGGTTTCGTCATGAAAATGGTCCCCCTGCCGGACCGCGACATACGCATCCGGAAGGTGGATAAAACCGTTCGGGCCGAGCTGAAAATCGACGGAAAACGCGCCATTCTCACCAAAGTCTACGTTGACTCAGATTCAACCTGGACCGGTCCGAAGGTCAACTACGTTAAACTTTTCGGGAAAGCGACCAAAGGCGGGGAAAAACTGACCGAAAAGATCGTTCGGGACTGACCAGAATATCCCCGGATCCATTCCTCGGCCCCGGGCACAATCCGCAGCCCCCTTCACGGCGCAACGAATCCGCTACAGCCCGGCATAAGCGGCCCTCCGGAAGTTTCCTCAGGTTGGCAACACGCATTCGTGTATTCTGGCTTCCTTCACAGAACTTCCCCCCAGTACTCCCTGAAACGATCCATCATATCATCGGTATCGATGTACTGGCCACGACGACAGTGATACACTCGGTTGCGCCAGAGCGCCGTGATGGACTGCGTTTTCGCCTCCTCCGCCATTGTCTCCGCCCTGTTCAGATGCTGTCTGGCCTCCTCGCGCAGACGGCTGTCCCGCTCCGGTGCCTGCTCATAGAGAACGCAGGACAGTTTGAGCCAGGCCAGTTGCATCTCACACATGAACCGCAGGTGCCACAGGTTTTCCTCCAGCCGGAACCGGAAGTAGCGATATGCCCCATCGGGAAGATCCTCATCCACTTCGTCAATCAGGGAAAGACTGCGCCGGGCCGATTCCTCGGCCTCGGCGTATGTGTCCTCCTTCCGATCGATAACCTCCGGGTCCCCGCGACGGATCATCTGATAACGCGGGCGGTATGATTCGTCCCATCGAAACACGGACCAGGCCTGATGGAAGGGGTTGCGGCAGACCTGATCTTCATCATCGGGATATGCCACGGCGGTCCTGTCATGATTCATGAGCGCGAACGGATGGGCATAGTCGTATTTCTGTTCCCCGAACGGCTCCGACTCCACATACAGGGCTTCGGCCACCACCTCGCCGGTGGGTCGGAGGGCTTCCTGCATGGTCCCGGCAGCCGCCTCCCCAAATTGCGTCGTCGTGTAATCCTGCCAGATCTCCTGCAGGGAATCTGAGCGGCCCGAGGCCAGATATCCGAGCGTCCAGAGATTGGCCTCCTGAGCCTGGTCAAGCACCGTAGTCTGAGGTTCCTTCCAGGGCTCCCACGCCCGGTCAACCCGAACGGAAACCCCCTCACATCCGGCCTCGCACCATCGCTCGAAGCGCCCGGCCAGGATCTCGGTAAAACAGTTGGCCACGTGATCCATCCGGAAGTATTCCCCCGCGATATCCACCTCAACATACTGCGGCTTCTCACCAACCTCCCCGATGAGCGGATCATCGATCGAACGCATATGCCAGTCCTGCGGGATCGCTTTGGTCATCACAACGATGTCGTCCGAGATTGCCCCGAGCGCATCTTTGACCTGCTCGAACTGGTACGGATGATGCACGAAACTGCGCAGAATCAACCGCGCATCGTGTCGTCGGCACGCAGCATGAATGGCGGCGGTGAGGGGTGCGAGGAACTCGGGATCGGTGGCGGGAATTTCCGTCTCCACCACCGTCAGAACCAGGTTGTCGATCTCCGGGAGAAGCTCACCCAGGATGTAGTCATATCGTTCCTCAATCCCCTCCCACAACCGGTCATTATCCGGACGACATTCGCCCCAGGCTTCGTCATAGTCGGCAAGCTCATGGGCCCACACGCTACACGTCATATCGAGTTCGTCCATGAGTTCGAAATAGCCGGACCGGTCGGCCCGGTCACGGAGATCCTGGAGTTTGCGCATCAATCCACCCTCGGTTTGAAAACAGACGTCGTTGAACCCCAGTTCCGCCCCGCGCCGAATCAGCTGCGGATCGGGGAACCCGCCGTGGAAGGAGAGTGAACGGTAATCCATCGGTGCTGTATCATCGGTCATCACAGATTCCTCGTATGGTCTGGTTTATACTACTGTATTCCTGTGCTGCGAAGGGATTTCAAACCATGCATCAGGGCCGACAAGTCGTTCCGTCGTGCAGGAGCGCACAGATGTGTACGCCGCCAGCAAGTATTGTAGTAACCAACATCCTCTTACACAACGTTTCAATGAGTCAATAGCGGCTGAGGGGAGTTGTGCAGGTCTTCGATCGGGGATAAACTAAACGGTTTACACGGCAGTGGAGTGAATCGATTTAATCGAATTATTCGAATAATTCGATTCCCTCGATCTCCTCGATTCATTCGAAAAACGAAAGGAGCAGTTCATGTTCGGCGGTACAGGCGGTTATTTCTGGATGGATTCATGGGTGCTGGCCAATATCGTTCAGCTTGGAACACAACAGTTCTGCCAGCAGTTCCTCCACAGGAAAAACGATCCCGGCGGACGCCAGTACGACCAGATGACCCAGAGCGCCCGGTCCGGCTGTGCCAACATCGCCGAAGGGTCGGCACGCCGAAAAACCTCCAAAGAAACCGAGATGAAACTGACCGACGTCGCGCGTTCAAGCCTGGCCGAACTGTCCGGAGATTATCTCAACTGGCTTTTGCAGAAAGGGAAGGTGCCGTGGGGGAAAAACACTGCGCAGGCACGAAAAATATATGACATCTGGCTGGATGAACCCGATTACGGCGAGGATGTCGTACATGACGCCTGTGAACACATTCTGAGGCAGAAAAAGAAATTCGACCGCTGGCTCGAATCCGGTGACGACGAGATGATGGCGAACTGTCTGCTTATTCTGGTTGCACGGGTGATAAATATGCTCAATCATCAACTCCAGTCTCAGGGCGAGATCTTCGAGGAAGAAGGGGGATTTCGCGAGAAATTGACCAGCATTCGAATGGATGCAAAAGCCGAACAGGAGGATGGACCCGAGTGCCCGGAATGCGGGCGGCCCATGACCAAACGCCTGGCCCGTCGGGGAACGAATAAAGGCAAACACTTCTGGGGATGTACCGGCTACCCGGAATGTAAAGGGATCCGAGAGATCTCAGTACACGATTAATCGGCGAAATCAGAACCGTGGTGCGGGCACTCGCACAACGTCATACCCGGGGAACGGGACTGATGCTCACGCGGTCGGAGGGATCGAAAAGATCGAGTGAATCGATTTAATCGAATTATTCGAATAATTCGATTCCCTCGAAAAACAAAAAACCGGCCGGGTTGTTCCGGGTTCTAATTAATCACCCAATCTCATGCAACGGAGACCATGATGGAACAGTTCGATGGATCACTACTGGACGAGAACATCTTGCGCGAATGGGTTGGTCGCTGGATCGGACCGGCCAACGACGACGAAGTGAATTCGCGCTCTCTGTTTCGGCGGGGCTTCACCGTCGAAGAAACCTCCGGGCACCGTTTGTTCATCAGCGCCGAACGGGATTACCAGCTCTACGTCAACGGGCAGTTCATCTGCCGTGGCGTACCGCCATCACCCTTCTACTACAAGTTCTACGACACGGTGGATCTGTCGGAGCATCTGCGGAAAGGGCAGAACTGCATCGCCGTGCTGGTCAGCCAGATCGGAGCACCGCGGATTGGCCTGGTGGCCGAACTGGTCAACGGCAACGACAATGTGATAATGGCGACCGATGAGAGCTGGCGCGTGCGGTCCCGAACCGGCTGGTCCATCCCGGAAGGTGCGGATGTTGAAAACACTCATTTCCAGGAAATTTTCGACGCCCGGTTGCACCCCACCGGGTGGACTGACCCGGATTTTGACGACGGTGACTGGAACACGCCACGGCTGTACCCCCCAATCGGCCAGCGGGGCTGCCCATGGAAACGCATGGTGGAGCGCCGGACGCCCCATCCCGCGGAATGGGAGGTTCTGCCGAAAGCCGTGACGGCCGTGCGGGAGGGCAAGGATATCCTCTCCCGTGGCCCCGTTGATCATCTGTCCGCTGTGCTGTCCGCTCCGGGCCGGGAACCACAACACGCACGCATCGAAAACAGAGATAATCTTTTGATGGAGAATGGCTCGACGATACTCCAGCGCAGCACGAACCATCATGACGATCCGGCATTCGACGGCATTTATGCCCCGAGCATTGTGCTCGATTTCGGAAAAGTTATCACCGGATATCTCGCCATCGAATTGGAAGGGACCAACGGGGGACAGCTGGATATCGGTTATGCGGAGCGCCTGTTGGACGGTGAGTTCAACAACGCCATCGAAGTGCCGTATGCCGACCGCTACATGATGAAAGAGGGAACGCAACGCTTCGAATCGACAATCTGGAAAGGGTTCCGGTATGTGAAACTGCGGCTTTCGGGAACCGAGGAACCTGTATCCATCCGTTCCGTCAGGGTCCGCAACTGCACCTACCCGTATGAGAAACGCGGTGATTTCGAGGCCGACGATGAGCGGCTGAACGAGATCTTCGACATCTGCCGCTATACGATACGTCTCTGCAGCCGCGATTTTCTGATGGATACACCGTGGCGAGAACGCAACCAGTGGCTGGGAGACAACTCGGCGGTGACGTTGCCGGGCATTTACAGCTGTTTTGGGGATACCGCCCTCCCCCGTCAGTTCCTGAAACAGGCCGCCGCCACCCCGCTCCCGAACGGTCTGCTCGTCAACAATTCTCAGACGCAAGATGCGTTGAGCTATCCCCTGGCCAATGGCCTGGGTAACCCCATCCCGGACTATTCACTCTACTGGATTCAGGGAATCCTGGACTACTATCGTTTCACCGGCGACGCGGAGATGGTGCGATCTGTTTACCCCCATGTGGTCAACATCCTGCAGTATCACTTCCGTCATCTCAACGAGTATGGACTGGTCAGCGATCTCCCGGTATGGGTGTTTATCGACCACGTATTCCATCCCCCCTGCGGCACGTTAGCGGCGTATAACGCCATCTGGCACGGAACGCTGAAAAACGCCGCTGAGCTGGCGGACATCTGCGGTGACGCCGAGACCCGCAAGAACGCAGAGGCGTGCCGGGAAGCGGTGAAGAACAATTTTACCGAGGCATTTTACGACGCTGACGTCGAGTGTTTTCGGGACGGATTCGCCGACGGCGGTCCCACCGGCGGAATCAGCGAGCACAGCAACCTGGCCGCCATCCGCTGGGATCTCGCCACCGAATCCCAGACCGCGTCGATCCTCCAACATTTCTACGAGGAGGAGGAAATCGAATATCTGGAAGCCGAGCCCTTCTTCTGCCACGTCGTGCTGGCGGGGCTGCGGCGGGCCGGCCGCATGGACCTGGCATTACAACTCATACGCGACCGGTGGGGACGCCGCATGGTTGATCAGGGCATGACATCCACCACGGAGGAGTGGCATGCCAGTGGCAGCTGGCGCGGGGCCGATAATCAATTCGTGGGCATGTTCCGATCCCTGAGCCACGCCTGGTCCGCCTGCCCGGCCGAGTTTTTGGTCCGCCAGCTGACCGGCTTCGAAATCCTTGAACCAGGCTGCAAACGGGTGCACCTCGACCCCGCTCGGACGGAATTTAACTACACCGTCACCATCCCGACCCCCCGGGGCGATATCGGTTTACAGTGGCAGGACAAACAGGTCGGAATCAATGCGCCCCAGAAAATTGAAGTGGACTGCGAAACGGGGTAAGTGCCCTACGCAGGCAAGCCCGGCCAGTAGCGGACCAGCACCCTTTTTATTCGGGCGCTGTGTCAATGATGACCCGCACAATTTGATCTTCAATCTGTTTCATGTCCGGATTGCTCCCGCGGGTGAAATCATTGATCAGGATGCTGAACGCGACGTCGGTCCCCTTTTTCGTTTTTGCGTAACCGCTCAGCGCCCCCACCCGGCGCAAAAAACCGGTCTTGGCCTGCACACGCGAACGATACGGTTTCCGTTGGAACCGGTGTTTCAGCGTCCCTTCCCCGGGTTCCGCCAGCAGTCGTCGGAAAAGCCCACCTTTCGGGCCTTTTCCCATCTTCCGCAACACCCGGCAAATCAATCCAGTCGTCAAGCGGTTCCGCCGTGACATGCCGCTGCCGTCGGCCAGACGGAAACTATCGGCGGAGGCCCCCCAGGTTTTCAGGGATGCTGACATCGTTTTGAGCCCCGCCTCCCAGGTGCCTTTCCCTTTCCGTTCGGCTCCGATGGTTTTCACCACGTGTTCGGCGAAGGGATTAATGCTCTCCACCAGCATGAGGTGCAGCACATCGAGTAGAGAAACGCGGCGCTGGAATACTCGATGCCACTGTTGTCCGGGGGGTTTTCCGCTCATCTTATGAACCTTGCCCTCCAGCTGTATACCAGCATTCTGAAGTTTCTGTGCGAAGGCCTCACCGGCGAACATTGCCGGATCCGGCACAGTCACCCAGCCTGAGTAGCCCACCGATCCGTGTCGCACGTCGCCGCCCACTTTAATCACACTTGAATCCGAGTCCCGATCGAACCAGATAGCGTGCCGATGGGGCCTGGTATCGCAGGTGTTCCGCACACTGAGACCAGATGTTTCCGGGGACAACCGGACGCGTGCGGGATTCCCCACCTTTTTGCCTGGTTTCACGATTACGCGCACACACCCCTGCTGGTATGTCAGGCCCGCAACGGGGGCACAGTACTGTCGCCACATCTGTCCGTCGGGCCAATCGCCGGGGGTGCGTTGATCATCGAAAACGGAGGCATCCACCAGCACGTCCCCCCGGATCCGCCGCAGGTCCTTAGCGTCCAGCTGTTTGGCCCACTGCTGAAACGCATTCACCTTACCACCGCTCGACAGCGTGCCTTTCTGGGCCCACTTCTTATACTCCCAGCTGCAAATCGTAGGATCTCCGCCCCCCTCTATCAACAAATCACCGTTCAACACGCCATCCGTCCCGACCTGGCCGTCCATCCACAATGCTGTGGTGAATTCATACCGGCGCCCGAGCTCATGGAGAGCGGCAGCCGCGGTAATGAGTTTCTGGTTGGATGCCGGGATCATGGGTTTGTCGGCGTTGCGGGAATATATTGTTTTCCCGGACTTGAGGGAGACAACCGATATGGCCACGGTTGCCCCTTCCAGTCGTTGGTCCCCCAAAACCTGATCAATGGAACCATCAAGTTCTCCCGCCGCCACGCCGGCGAGATGGCAATTCCACAGGACTATAATGGCAAAAAACAGCCGTAACTTGAACTTCACCACGTTCAATTTGTTCTCCTTCGACCTCACACACACTTATGCCCACGGAAAACCGCTCCCCCCTATCCCGCCGCCCGGAACTTCCGCCGGCGAGCGGCCCAGCGTCCGGCTCGGATGGATACGGGCCATGTTTCCCCCGGACCAGCCAAGCTCCCTCGCAGATCCCGCAATATTGTCAGTATGATCCAAATCACTCCCCCGTCGCAAGCGCAGGATGGGCCGCCTTCACCACACCGAAAGGGCAAACTTTCCATCACCCCGGCGTTTCCCGTTGTTTCCCATTGGCCAATCCCGCCTTCTCCCTGTACAATCAAACACGGTTTGAGATAGGTACAGGCAAGGAGACGGAAGGATAACGATTATGGTTGAAAAAGAAGAAATACTCGCACACATTGAATCCGATGGATATTCTGCTCGCACGACAGAACGACTGGCCCAGGATCTGGGAGTGCCGAAAGAGGAGTGGGAAGATTTTGAGCAGGAGCTGAACGAACTGGTGAAGACGGGCCATATTGCCCCGATGAAAGGGGGAAAATGGGACGATCCCGCCCGGCACGGAATGATGGTGGGCTGGTTGGAGCGCAAACAGCGCGGGTTCGGATTTATTCTCCCCGCCGACGAAAGCATCGAGGAGGATATGTTTGTGGCGGGACGTCACCAGCAGGGCGCGATGAACGGCGACCTGGTACTTGCCAAATATCACTCCAGAGGGAAAAAAAGTAAGAAACGCAGCGACAAAGGCCCTTCCGGCGAAATTGTAAAAATCCTGGAACGGGCTCACGAGGAACTGATTGGCACCTTCCAGCCCGGCGGCAAATATGCCCAGGTGTCTCCGGATGATCCCAACATGGGCCGCGATGTGCTCATTCCGCGGGGTAAACGCGGGGATGCGGAAAAGGGCGACAAGGTGATGGTCCAGATCACGAACTGGCCGCGCCCCAACAAATCCGATGACAACGCCCTGGGGGAGGTTACAGAAGTCGTGGGACAGGAAGGTGACTCGGACGTGGATTTCATGTCCGTGGTTTTACAGTTCGATATACCGCATGAGTTTCCTCCTGAAGTGGAGGAAGAAGCCGCCGAGATCCCCAGGGAGATCACCCAGAAACACAAGGACGACCGCAAGGACCTGACGGACCTCGTCACCGTGGCCATCGACCCCGAAACGGCCCGGGATCGGGACGACGCCATTTCACTGGAGATTGATGAGGAAACCGGACATCGGATCGTCTGGGTTCACATCACTGACGTCTCCAACTGGGTGAAGCCTGGTTCCCGGCTCAACGAGGAAGCTCGCCGTCGGGGTAACAGCGTCTATCTGGTGGCCGATTTTATCCCCATGCTTCCGAAAGAAGCGACGCAAAAAGCGCTCAGTCTGGCGGAGGGCACCGACCGGCTGGCCAAAAGCGTGGCCCTGGAATTCAACGACCACGCCGAACTGGTTGACTACGATATCCATCGATCGGTGGTGCGGCTCAACAGCGAGATGACGTATGACGAGGTCCAGGAGATGCTGGATATCGCCGACGGCAAAACCCCGTCCTCAGAACCGGACGAATCCACGGATTTCGGAGCCGGCGTTTTTCTGGAAGACGAACAGGACGCCCGCGCCATGGCAAAATGGCCGGACGAGATCTGGGATAGCATCGTTGGGCTCGATGCACTGGCCCGTCAGCTGCGCCGCAACCGACAGGAGCAGGGCAGCATCGACCTTGATGTGCCCGAATACGATGTCCGCGTGGGCGATGATGGGCGTGTCACCGCGGTGTTCCAAACCGAACGCGACCGGTCCCATGAGGTGGTGGAGGAATACATGCTGCAGGCCAACCAGGCCGTGGCTCGGTTCCTGATCGACCATAATCTGCCCGGAATCTACCGCGTGCATGATGCTCCACTGGAGGAGGATCTGGATGCGTTCGCGGATTTCATTGAGAACGTCATGGAAAAACGGATCGACCCCTATGATCGGCATCAGATCCAGGACCTGTTGGAGGAGGTGCAGGACACGAACCTGTCCCCCGCTGTCAACATGGAGCTGCTGCGCTGCATGCAACGCGCCCAGTACTCCCCCGAGAGTTCCTCCCACTTTGCTTTGCAATTCTCTCATTACTGCCACTTTACGTCCCCCATCCGACGATATCCCGATCTGGTCGTCAATCAGATACTGGATCAGCACTTTGCCGGAACGATTCACGAAGGCGACGTCCGATGGACTTCGGAGACGCCGGCAATTGCCAGCCACTGTACCCGGACCGAGGAACGGGCTGACGATGCCGAACGGGAGATCGTCAAACTGAAACTTCTCCGATTCCTCGAACAGGAAGGGGCGAAGGGGGAGATTTTTGACGCCGTTATCACCGGTGTGATGGAGTTCGGGCTTTTCGCTCAGCTGCAGGAATACTCCGTGGAAGGGCTGATCAAGGTCGCCAGTCTGGAAGATGATTTCTATGAATTCGACGAGGAAAACCGGCGCCTGGTCGGCAAAAAACACGATCGCGTATTCCGACTGGGCCAGTCAGTGCAGGTTACGGTGGACAGCCTCAACATCGGCAAACGTGAGCTGGACCTCAAGCTGGTGGACTGAGCTCTAAAGGCCCAGAGCTCCTGATCCGGTGGAAAATACAGTGAACCGTAGTTCGGCTCTTTTTCTTATCGAATTAAGGTTCCTTTACCACAAAAAGATATCAGGTTATTTCCCACTGTCCAGCTTTTGAGAATGGTAAGGTTTCGGATCAGGAGTTCTGAGGCCTGCGCGCCGGATCAGAATCCCTGCCGGCGGAAAACGAATCCGGCTACCTGTCCGGATATGGTATCGGTGGCCACCGAGAACCCCCCATACCTGCGCAGCTTCACCTCTGAATACAGTCCCATCGTCTTTCCCCCAGAGGGTTCCATGCTGCGCACATTGGATGACGAGAGGGTGATGTTTTTGATTTCAGCCGGTTCCCCGTACTTCGCGGTTACTTTGCTCAGATCCTGCCCCCCTGAAGTATCCCCCATAATCACGAGATAATCCTTGCTCAGGCCCTTCTCGGCCACTATCACGTGTCGCTGAATGATCTTCGGGGGAACCAGATGAGCATCCACACTCATCACCTGCCCGAACGCCGCGTGATTACTCCCTACTCCCTCGGGACGCCTGGCGGTGCCGACCTGGAGGAAGGACTCCGACTCGCGCATCGAGGACGCTTTGTATCCGGTGATGTATTTAACCCTGCGTCCGTTCCACTGAGCCCCGATATGGGCGACGCGCCCCATGTAAACGATGCGCCAGGGTTTGTCGAATTCATCTCCAATATGCGTGAGCAACACATAACCACTGGGATGAACCGCTTCTCCGTCATAGAGCAGGCGATAAATGCGGGTCAGGCGAAATTGATCGCCGTTGATAACTTTCTGCAGTCTTACCGGGGAATCATTTTCTCCAGGTATCGGTTTAAACACTTTCACTTCGTCTTTTTTGAACGGGTAGTGATAACAAAAACTTTCCCGATCTCTGGCCCGAACGATTCGCTTCCCCATCTTCTGCAACTTCAGATTTTCCATCCCGCCCGATTCGACCAGTCGCTGCAGGGACACGCGCACATCTGCGGCGTAGGCATCCAGACGTTGCTGTTCTTCAGGGTAGAATTTCTTCAGGTTCTTCTCCCGCGTCCGCCGCTTTGACGCTCCCATCGTGTCGGGATCGGTGAGGAATATTCCCAACCAGGTTCTGACGACCGCTCGGGGATTGCTCGGAACCTCCACACTGGTGGGAGCCGCCAGCGTTGGGGGCTTCTGTCCACCTCCCCCTCCCAGCCTGTCATACACCAGCAGAGCAATTGCCACCAGCACCACAAATCCTATACCGGCCGCAGCGGGTAACCATTTCTTTTTCTTCTTGATCGGTTTTCGTTTCTTCTTTTTCCTCTTTTTTGCCTCCACCACGCCCGTGTCGGACTCGGCACCAGAGCGATCCTGCCCCGATATGAAACGGGCCAGTTCGCTCACTTTCCGGGCTTTTCGCCATTTATCCGATCCGGGCCCATACACCTTTGTATCAGGCCCAAGTGCACCGGAAGCAAAACGTTTCGCCAGATCACGTAGCATCAGAGGGCCGCGTTCCTCGCCATCCTTGTGATAAAACCAGACCGATGATTCGTCCTTGGCCTCCACCTCACCCCTGCGGGCGGCATCGATGACTTCACGCAGTTTGGGAACCTTACGCACATCCGTCCACTTACCCAATTTTTTGTTGAAAACGTGATCTCCGGCCACGATCTTGGCCTGTTCAATGAGTTCTTTGAGCCTGTACAGCGAGATCGGCCCATGGACCTCTCCACGATGACGGTAATACCACAACTCCCCTTCCCGGTGGCCCTCCGCCTGTTTTGCCACTTTGTTCAACTGGGGCACTTCCGAAACCTTTTTCCAGTTGTCCAGTTTCCGGGTCCACACCCGGTCGGCCGGACGAACCTGGCCCTCTTTGATGGCGCTCAGAAGCTTCTCGGAGGAGAGCGGACCGTATCGGCTCCCGTTACGCATGTAATACCAGACGTTCTTCTCACCCTCTCGGGACGGTTTGGAGGAGGTGGTGGACCGGTGCTGGGCCACCTTTTGCACCAGATCAGAAAACTCGTCAACGGCCGACAACAACTCCCATTTCCCTTTGCTCTTTTCCCGGACCCGCGTTTTCGGGCCAAGATGTCCTTTTTTGATCAGCGCTCGAAACTGCCGGGGCGTATATGGCCCATGGATTTTTCCACTCTTGTAACAGTACCATCTGGCTTCTTTCTTCGGGATAAGCTTCTGCAGCTGGGGGATTTCCCCGACCTTCTTCCAACCATCCAAACGCCGGTTATACACCCCATCGTCTTTCCCAACTTTACCCTTTTTTATCAGCAGAGCCAGATTCTTGATGTTTACCGGGCCGTATTTTTTCTTTCCTTTCTGGATGAACCACTTCTCTGCTTTCCCGTCCGGGGTCCGGGAACTCTCCCCGTCTGACTCCTCCTCTGAGGGCACGACGAGTTCTTCACCACACGTACAGTGGGCCCGCCGCCCCTGCATCGATACGGGAACTTTGTATCTGGCACCACATTCCTGGCACTGGACAGAGATCATCCGGAACTGTTTCCTCGGGAGGGAGTGTTTTACGGCAAGAATTTATCGCGGGCTTCAAGCTTTTCGGGCAGATACGTTTCCAACACAAAATTGAGGCTGTGCTTGGCAAAAGCCTGTTGTTCAGCTCTCTCGCCCATATCAAGCATCTCATTTATCGCTTTTCCCCACTCACCGTGATGCCGAAAAAAGGGATCGTTCTTCAGAGTATCTTTGGCCCGTTTAATGTCCGTATCGGTCAGGGGATGGGTGGGAAGTTCATACTTTTTGATATCCTCCGGTGTAACCCCCAGAAGCCGCGCGTCGGGCACACAGAAAAAACGATTAATATGAGCGGAGTTACCACTCCCCACCTTGAGCGTGCGGTAGATGTTGGCATAACCATACGGATCGCCATCCACGAACGCGTAAACAGGGATATCTTCGGCTTCGCTGAGTCGACGCACGAAGCGTCGGCAGGCCCGCGTGGGAACGCCCCCCATGGAGATCAGCACGCAGTTGGCCTTCCGCCAGAACGCATGGTTATTCAGTCGCTGAAACATGCCGGCAGTTTCCACCACCAGGATAAATTCAGCGTCGGTATCGAATTCGAGTTCTTCAACGGAGATCGGCACCGAGTAAGCGCCACGGCCAAACCGGGTGCAGTCAATTTTAATCTGCTGCCCGGATTTCGGATCGCGGTCAATAACTGTCAGAGGACCGGCTACTTCGCCCCCCTTTTCCTCGGGAACGAATCCCAGCTGCTCCCGATTGACACGGAACATCGCCTCAATATCCTCCATCACCGTGTCACTTTCGGGCTGCTTATCAAATCGGGCATCATCCCAGTTTTTCGAGATATAGTATGCCTCTCGTTTACTTACTTCTTCATCCCCTTCCACCGTATCCTTGGCCAGAGCCATCATCCGCAACGTCTGAGCAAAACTCTTAACGGTGTTATAGCTCAGCGTCCGCGTAATTTTGTCATCGGCCAGTTTCAGATAACCTGCAAGTTCACCATCCTCCGCCTCATCTTCAGGCTTGTAGGTGACGTTGCTCAGGCTGCGTTTGGGCAACTGAAGTTGTGGGGTGGCTCCCGCATCAATTTTCTCTCTCACCATATTGGCGCATTCAAGAATGCTCTCCGTGGGATCTTCTTTCTCGGTATCCATTGGCCCTCTTTGTGGATGTAACAGTATCAAAGTACTCAGTATAGAATAATCTCCTGAGCCCCTCAAAATCAAGTCTCTGCCTGTCAACACGCCTGGCGTCCGCGAGCGGGAGCGGGACTCATACGGGCGCATCCCGGCATGTCACCACAGAGCAAGGATATGGCGATGGATGTAACCTCTTTATCTTTACCTTCGTCTGCCTTTCTACTTGGGCTGAAACCGCCAAAAAACAACGGCAGATGTTTGATAAAGACGAAGGTAAAGACAAAGATTTATACCTTCCGAATTGGCGTTTTGGACAGGCCTGACAGGGAGCGCCATGTCACTCATGCCCCGGACATGCTCCGTTCCAGTTCCTCCACCCGCTCCTGCGTAACCTTCCGGCCGTACCGGACCTGCGCGTAGTGAATATACCATGCACTCAGACGCCGGGCAGTGTTCATGTGATCAACCCGGACACGAATACGTTGCGCGAACTGATGAAGCGTCTCCGTTTCCGATCGGACGAGCCCCCGTTCTTCCAGACGCTGATCCATCCGGGCGAGTAAACGTTGAAGCTCACCGATTCGGCCCCTGGCTTCCGAATTCTGATCCGCCCCCCTCCGCCACCGTGAAAGCAGATAGAGCGTCAGGAGCACCACCAGAACTCCCTTCACCAACGAGCCGTACCACGTGGACGCCAGCATCATCCGCACCAGTCCTCGGCCGCGCGCAACCAGCCACCGTCCCAGCCCCCGCAGGCCGCGCAGCTGCAGGGCCACCATGAGCTCCTGCATGCGATACCGCACGTAATCCCAGAAGTCCCATATCGCTGCGCTCCCGGTGGGCTGAGGCACGCCCGAGGTGGGAGTGGATTCCACGGTAACCCAGCCCTGTTCCGGAACGTATGCCTCCACCCAGGCGTGCGCATCCTTCTGTCGGGCCACCCAGTATCCACCAACGGAGTTTTTCTCCATCACCATGTAGCCCGCCACATATCGGGTGGGAACCCCTCCCATCCGCAGCAGAAGCGCGGTTGCGGAGGCGAAATACTCACAATGGGCCGACGGTTTATCCACCAGGAAATACGTCATGGGATCGCGCCCCTGGGGAATGCGGATATCCAGGGAATAGCTGTAGTTGGTGTGGAAATACGTCGTCACCGCGGCAATTTTTTCGGGAGCGGTTCGCCGGCCTGAGAAGATCCGCTCCGCCAGCCGATGGATCCGGCGATCGAGCGCTGGCAGGGCAAGATACCGATCAGCGTCCGGAGGATACATCGCTCGTTTCACCCCACAATATGCCGTATACGGCACCCCCCGAACCAGGGTTTCGGAAGAAAATACTCCATTTTCATCCACTTTCATCGATTCGGTGGGCGCCTCCACCGCTCCCGCGCACAGGGGAGTAAACATACCTTCTCGGATACCCGGCACGGGCCATACTTTGAAGGCTATCCATGGTTTTGCCCCCGGCTCCCGCGCTACAAATACGTTTTTCGGTCCAGCGGAAGAGTACCGTTCGGAGGGGGACAACTCCCGTTTCCGGGCCTCGGTTTTCCATTCCGAATTGTGATAACGGGCGTAGGCCTGCCCCCGCATGTATCCGGGAGCTTCCCGGGAGAATATTCTCAGCGCCACCTGCCGGGATCCACCTCTTTTCTGGCGGACCACACTACCCAGCCGGGCTTCCTGTGAAAACCCCGAGCTCCCCCCTTCCACGTCGTCCCGCATCAGCGAAAAAAACATCTGGTTTAACTGCGCCTCGTAACTTTGCAGCACATACCCGGCACTCGTCGCCACCCCCAAAGACAGCACGAGAACGGTGGCGGTCAAAACGTATTTCATCACCGCGAGTCGTGATTTCTGCCGCGCGGACGGAGCCCGCATCCAGAGGAAAAACACGGCCAGCATCCCAAATATCGCACACAGAACCCGATATATACGATGCGCCCCTGCATGCAGGTAAACGTTTCCCGCACAAATGAGGGTCAAAACGCCGAAAAGCACAAGTCGCGGCGGTTCTGATCCCTCGCGCCGTATATACAGACTGCTCGCCTGCAACAACAGTAGATACTGTCCCATCGCAAAGCTGAGCTGCGCATCGACCAACCCGGAGATGTCCGGGCCGTAATCGGGAAACATCCGCCATAACGATACGAACGGAAGCGCCAGCGCCAGAGACACTATGAGTTCCCGCGCTCCCCTGATCTCAATTCTGGGCTCACGAAGCGCCCCCACCACGACCACAACCGCGAGGATGGCCGGATAGATCCGGGTGCCGGTCATGTAGGCAAACGTTACGAGCGGAATCAATATCATGCCGGCAACGATGATGCGTTCCAGTTTGAATCTCATATCGTATCGATTGCTCCGTTTTGTACTTCGTCGGGTGTGAACTGCATGATCCGCCCCGCCCAATCCTGTGCCGGCTCATACGGGCGAGTCGTGGGCCCGTCCCGAACTATCAACACCCGGGCCCCCGCCCCGGCTTCCATTGCCGTGCGCACAAATTGCTCTCGTTTCCGGTCCCAGTCCAGAAACACAAATATGATCGCCGTGATGCTGCGCAGCTCGTCAACCAGAGCGGGACCAATAGTTTCGAACGGATCCTCCCGGCTTTCCTCCACACAGGCCAGAATCTCCAGTATATTTTCCAGGTGGCCCACATGACGGCCACCGCGAAAATAGTAGAGTTCAGGGCCGGCCGCAAAAATATCGATAATGTACTCTCCCCGCGCCAGCACATCGGCCACCGATGCCACCAGCGAGACCCCGGCTTCCAGGTCCGGAAATCCCTCCGGACCCTGCCTCCGACCAGCAGCAATCTGCGTGTCCAGAACAACCGCCAGGCGGCAATAATACTCTTCCTGGTACTCCCGAACCACCGGTTTGGCCAGCCGAGCCCACGAACGAAAATCAATTCGGCGGGGAGAGTCACCCGGACGGTATTCACGATTACCGATGTACTCCAGTGATTCCCCAATATCGGAGGTCAGCATGATACCGCCCGGCTGGTAGAGGCGTCCCACTGGAACATCCAGATCCACCAGGGGATGGAAACTGGGAAGTACAGTCAATGTGCCCGTGCGCTCGGCCGAACCACGCACACGAAAGAGATTGAATGGATACGTCGTAAATGAAGTCACCTCCGGCAGTTCGTAGAGTCCTCGCCGCCGAGCCCGGAGTTTGAGCTCACACGCCGTCCGTTCGCCGGGCGGAAGCGCCGGAATCACTTCATCACGATCAACCTGTTCCACTGACTCAGGTGGATCAAAAAGACCCGCAGACAGATCGTAACAGGGCAGGGAGGATGGGTTGTGCAGCTCAATCTCCACCCGAGCGGTCCGCCCCGCTGTCATCTTGTCCGGAGCTTCACCGTGGAGTTTCAGACGGGGGCGCATTACCCATCCCGTCACGAATGCGACAAGAAACAGCCCTCCCAGCGTGAAACAGAGATGGTAAATGGGCAACTCCAGTGTGGTGGAACCAGCAACCCCGGCCAGAATGATCCCGATCAAAAGGTTCTGGCCACCCGATGTGAGTCGGTCGCGCCAGAAACGATGCAGGAATGCGAGAATTTGTGATCGGGGAAATTGCATATTGGTTACACTGTCAGCTCACACCAGGGGAGGAGTCAGTCTTGCTCACAACTCTCTCAACTCAAAACTCTCAACCCAAAACTCTCAACTCAAAACT
>CAZXYF010000026.1:17863-24315 GCA_964644705.1 uncultured candidatus Brocadiaceae bacterium
CAAAACTCTCAACTCAAAACTGCCGTCACGTCGGGACCGCCACCTGAGCAAGCACATCTTTGCACACTGTCTCCTCATCCACGCCCTCGTACTTCGCTTTATTGCTGAGGATGAGTCGGTGAGGCAAGACGTAATGAGCAAGCCGCTGCACATCGTCGGGGAGCACGTACCGACGCCCCCGGGCCAGAGCGGCTGCCTGGCTCGCCCTGTATAACCCGAGCGAGGCCCGCGGACTTGCCCCCAGGCGCAACCGGCTATCGTTTCGTGTGGCTTCAACGATCTCAACGATGTATCGCCGGATGCTTTCCTCCACCGTTATTCCCCGCACGATCCTTTGCATCCGCACCACCTCTTCGGTGGTAAGCACACTATCAAGCGTGTCCAGGGGGTGAGACAGAGCGTGTTCTTCAAGGATATCCACCTCCACTTCCGTCCCCGGATATCCCAGATCCATGTACACCAGGAAGCGGTCCATCTGAGCTTCCGGCAGTGGATATGTGCCATGAAACTCAATGGGATTTTCCGTGGCCAGAACGAGAAAAAGATCCGGAAGTGAATAGCTGTGCCCCTCAATGGTCGCCTGCCGCTCACTCATCGCCTCCAGCAGGGCCGATTGAGTGCGCGGGGAGGCCCGATTGATTTCATCGGCAAGCAGGACGTTGCAGAAAATCGGTCCCCGATGAAATTCAAACGATCCGTCACTCGGATTGTAGATGCTGGAACCCAGAATGTCGGCCGGCAGCAGATCGGGAGTAAACTGGACGCGGTGGAATTCAGCATCCAGCGAAACAGCCACCGATTTGGCCAGTGTCGTCTTCCCCACCCCCGGCACGTCCTCCATCAACACCGAACCACCGGAAATCAGAGCCAGGGTCAGAATCTCAAGTTGCTTGCGCTTCCCCCGGATCACCTTCCCCAGGTTGGTGCGCAGGTCCTCAATCTTAGCACTCGAATGCTGTATCTGTTCGTCAGTCAGATCTGTGCTTTCCGTTGACGTGCTGGTCATATTCAATTCCCGCTGAGTTTACGTGGAACTCGCCTCCACAAGCTGGCGCACGATATCCGCCGGACGATGCCCCTCCGCCTCGGCCCGGAAATTGGTGATCATCCGGTGCTGCAGCACGGGAGCCGCCAGGTTATTGACGTCCTCGACCGTGCCCGCATAGCGTCCACACAGCAGGGCACGGGCCTGGGCCCCCTCGATCAGATACTGGGACGCGCGCGGTCCAGCTCCCCAGTTGACCATGTCCTGAACGACATCGGGAGCGTCCGACTCCTCCGGACGGCTGCGGCGCACGAGGTTCACGGCGTGACGCACCACGAAATCGCTGACGGGCACGCGCTCCACGAGGTCCTGGACCGCTATTATCTCCTCCGGATCCATGACGTGTTCCAGCTCGTCGAGAATCCCGGTGGGGCGTTTCTTCACGATTTGCACTTCCTCTTCTTCGCTGGGGTAATCAACGTTGATCTGAAACATGAACCGGTCCAGCTGGGCCTCCGGCAGCGGATATGTCCCTTCCTGTTCAATCGGATTCTGGGTGGCAAACACGTGGAAGGGGCGTTCCAGCTCGTACGTCTCCCCTCCCGCCGTCACCCGGTATTCCTGCATTGACTCCAGCAGCGCCGCCTGCGTTTTCGGTGGCGTACGATTGATTTCATCGGCCAGGATGATATTGGCGAAAATCGGCCCCTTGATGAATTTGAAAAAACGCTCCCCCGTGGTATGGTCCTGCTCCAGCACTTCCGTTCCGGTAATATCGGCCGGCATGAGATCCGGAGTGAACTGGATGCGGCTGAAACTGAGGTTCAGGACCCGCGACAGAGTGCTCACCAACAGCGTTTTTGCCAGCCCCGGCACCCCCACAAACAGCGAGTGACCACGACAGAAAAGGGATATCAACAGAAGCTCGATCACCCGGTCCTGGCCCACGATCACGCGACCGATCTGCTCCTGAACGCGTTCCAGCTCCTCGACCACTTCTTCGGCACGTTCCACATCATCCAGTGAAGATTCAGTCATGTCGCCTCAATCTACAAAAGTTAAAACGTCTTCCTCACCGCTTCGACCGACCTTCGCCTCAGATCAGGGCCATCCATTCCGCCCCCATCACAAGCAGCGCGCAGACGTAAAACTGTCCGTCGATCAGCGCCTCCCCCAGTTCGCCCTGGGGCAGCTGCCCGCGGTTGAACAGAGTGGATACTCCGGCCCCATAACCCACTGCACCTACCATAACATAGCTCACAGGCGGCGTCCATCCCACCAAACCGGCGGCACAGAGCAGAATAACCGCCGCGGTGAGCAGGCCCTCCACGATGTAACAACTTTTCTTCCCTCCCAACACCACCGCCAGCGTCTCCCGGCCGGCCAGCTGGTCTCCTTCCACGTCATTCATATCCGTCAGAAGCGCGCGATGAAAAGCGAACAAAAACACGAACGCCCCCGCGGTAAACAGCCGGGACAGGTCGCCCCACATATCCGGCCGGGACCGCGCCAGTGCCGGCACCAGAGCGGTCATGACCGCCCATGCTCCTCCCACAAACAACTCCTTTGAGCCGGGTATATTCCGGAGATTCCCCAGATGACCCAACCAGCCGATCTGGCGGTGAGGGGGAAGACAGTAAACCAGACCAACCGCGTTCCCCAGCACCACCAGCGCAAACGGCCACCAGCCCAGAAGAAATGCCAGCACCACCCCGGCCGCACCACACGCGAGGCCCATCCGAAGAAGTGCTCCCGCCTTCTCCCGGATAAAATCTCCCCGGTCCGGCTGGTCCAGATACATCGTCTCGCGCTTGCTGTACTGATGCAACAGATGCTGGGTCATAACAAACAGGCAGGCCACCATCATCGCGATCCACACCGAGGCCCCCGACATTTCCAGCAGGATTGCGTTCACCCAGGTCATTGCCGCGGCCGCTCCCCCCACCAGTATGTTGAACCGCACGGGCACCGTCACGAGGCGACTCAGAAGATGTCGGATGGAATTTTTTTGCCGCTGATGTTCGGACTCCAGACGGGTCATAACACGTCGTATCATCCAGTTGGGAGTGGATGCTCCGGCCGTTACCCCGATTGTCTCGCATTTCATCAGGTTTTCCAGCGGCAACTCATCCTCCGTCTCCACATGGTACGTCGTGGTCCCGGTCTCCTCGCAGATTTCCGCCAGGCGCCGGGTGTTAGCACTGTTGTATCCGCCCACAACAATCATCGCATCCACCTGCCCGGCCAGCTCCTTCGCCTCGGCCTGCCGGCGGTGCGTGGCCCGGCAAATGGTGTCGAAAACCTCACAGTCGGGATAATCCTCCTTGATCCGGTCCACCACGGCCTGAAACACCTGCTCATCCTGGGTGGTCTGGGCGACAACCACCACCTGATCCATCTCCGGAAGGTCCTCCGCCGCTTCGGGGCCGTCAACGACCACCCCTCGTCCGTCGGCATAGCTCAACACGCCCTCCACCTCGGCGTGACCGGGATCCCCCACTATGACGCAGTGATATCCTTTGCCGGAATACTCACGGGCGATGTTTTGCACCTTCTTGACGTGGGGACAGGTCGCGTCAATGACCCGGTCAAACTCGTTTTCCAGTTTGTCTTCTCTGGAGGGCGGCACGCCGTGGGCTCGGATCAACACCGTCCCTCCCTCCTCGTCGTCCTCCTCCCGGGCGGAAACGTCTTTCCGGTCCAGCACCTCCAGCACCTGCCGATTGTGGATTAGCGGACCCTCAGTCCGAACCGGACGCGGCACATCAGAGTCGTCCGCCGCGTCAAGCGTTTCTTTCAGCGCCCGTCTGACCCCCATGCAAAACCCCGCATGGTCGGCCAGATAAATTTTGAGCTTGTCTCTGGACATGGTTTACCTTTGCAATCAGTGGCTCAGATCACGACAATTGTATGTTATGGGTAATTTACGTGTCAAAAAATGGAACAGTCCTCAGTCCGACCCGGATCAGGGTACAGTAGCGGCCCCGGAGCTCCGGAGTGGCAGGTGTACCACGCGGTTTTTGCGGGTCCTGCTGGTACTGACGGCGCTTCTCTGGGCTCCTCTCGTCCAGGCGGAAAAATCGGATAAACCACAACCCCTGCGCACCGGCATTGAATCGGCGGTTAACAAATTGGTCCCCGTCAGTTCCCGCCCCGACGGCGTTCGGATCCTGGTTCCCGATGATGCCAGCGAACTGGAACGTTACGGAGCCGCCCTGGCGCGGTTTTATATCTCCGGCTCCGCAGCGTGTGACCGGGAAATCGCTCCTCTCAGCGCAGCGGTGCCCCAGAACGGCCTGCCCTCGCGGCTGAAAGCCAAAAGCCGTTGGGTACTGGAGCAACACCAGCCCGAACCCGCCACCGGTTTTCTGCTCCGCATCGACGCGGGCGATGGAAATCTTCAACTGTCCGCGGGGCTTTATACCGCTGAATCAGGCCAGCGGTCCAAAACGTTTCAGAGCATCTGCTCCCTCCCAAAAGAACTTGCCTTTCTGAAAAAGGCAAAAAAACAGACTTTCAAACAGGACAATCACCGGTGGATGGAGTTGCTGAAGAGATTATTTCCGGCCTGTTCAAAAAAGAAAGACGCTAAAAAAGCTTCCCTGCTGGCCGAAGCATGCCATTTTTTCCAGCGTGGGTTCTGGAAACAGGCCGCCGGGAAACTCAGCGAGCTCCCGCATGACAATCCGGAAAAGTGCATTTTGTATCACGTGATGGCGCTCCACATGGCTGGAGAAGACGATGCGGCCCTCAAACAGGTGGAGGCAGCGATCAAACGCCAACCGGATAGTGGCCCCCTCTATGCGTTGAAGACCTGGCTCCTCCAGGAAGAGGGCAACACGAGCGATGCGCTCATGATACTGCAACAGGCGCGTCTGTCCGACGTGCAGCGCGAGGGGATGTATCACCTGGCGCGACATTTTATTGGCCGGGAGATGGACAAAGCAAAGATGGCTACCGAAGCGATTAACAAGGCCACCAATGCGGCCCCTGACAACAGCTACGTGCAGCTTATGGCGGCCGAGTTTTTCTGGAATACGGCCGATCTCGAGGCGAGCGTCAAACATTATCGCGCGGCTATTGACGCCGGCGTCAACACACAGAAAGTCTGGGCGGAATATGGCGTGGCACTGGACGCTCTGGGGAAAAGCGACAGAGCCCGCCGGGCATTCCGGAAGGCTTTTGAGCTGCAACCGGCCAACAACTCCGTCGCCCGGCAGCTCTCGGCCCTGTTGCGGGCCGAAGGTCGGTATGAGAAAGCACTCCAGGTCCTGTCCCGCGCCGCCCGAAAGGGACCGGACACACCCGCTATGTACATGGCCTGGGGAGATGCCGCGTCAACCATGTGGCGCACCAACGAAGCTCTGCGTGCCTATCGTCGTGCGGTGGAGAAGGATGGCGCGGCGGCGAAGTGCGGACTGGCAGATTTATACATGCGCAAACGCCAATTTCAGAAGGCTTGGACGATCCTGGAGGGGGTCATCAACAATCATCCTCAATGCGCCAGAGCGCGTATTCTCCGGGCGGAAATACTGAAAACAGACAAAAAGTATAAGAAGGCCGTAAAAGTTCTCCAGAAGGCCCTCAACGAAACCGATCAGGAAGTTCCCATCCGGCTGGCCCGGGCACGGATGTATAGCGCCATGGGGCAGCACGAGAAGGCCATCAGCGAGGCCCAGGTGGCCGTAGCCGCCGCTCCCTCCGGCAAAACATACTCCACGCTGGCCAACATGTTCACGGCCAACGGGCAATATAGCAAAGCGCGGTCGGCACTTGATCTGGGCAAGAAGAAGGAGGGACAATCTCCCCAGCTGCTCAATGCCTGCGGAAGGTTATATGCCGCCGAGAACAAGCTGAAAAAAGCTCTCAAAGCACTACAGGAGTCGCTCCAGCTTGATCCACATCAACCCCGGGTTTTGATTCTGGTGGGGGACATCCATAAACAACAGGGAAAAATCGACCAGTGTGCCCGCGACTGGTCGCGGGCCTCCGGGATGGATCGGTGGAACCCCCATCTGGAATGGCGGATAGCGGAGCTGCTCCGCTCCGAGCTCCAGAGCGCGGCCCAATCGATATCCCATTACACAAGACATGCCGAGCTCGACGGTAAACACGCGACCCGGGCACGCAAGCTGATCAGACAGATCAAAAAGAACAACCCCGAAAAGAGATAACAGCCCCCAGGCTCACTGGTCCGACCTCATGGCGGGATCTATGCGGTGCGTCATAAGTATCCTAAGATTTCAGTCAAGCTTCTATGGATCCTATTCTCACGCTATCCTGCTCGGGAAATACAGGGATACAATGATTCCAGGATACAAAGGTTCACATTGAATCCCTGCATCCCTGTATCTTCCACAGAAAATCCTCTAAAGAACGGATTCCCAGGGGGCGTTAAGCTTAGGTTCAGAGCTCCTGATCCGTTGGAAAATACAGTGAACCCCAATTCGCAAAATAGCCGGGAATA
>CAZXYF010000027.1:0-23847 GCA_964644705.1 uncultured candidatus Brocadiaceae bacterium
GTGCTGTATCGTACGGAAAAAATCCCACTCGCCTGCCGCAGGGGTCCTCAGGTTTCTATCTACACAATGGGATACATGCGAAATAAATCCGCCCCGCCATTGCATTCGTGGGACAACCATTGATAGTTTTTTTGTTCTTCTGACTCCCAGAAACCTTAGAACAATTTTGCAGAAGCGCTTGAGAAACACCGGATGTCATTTCCAGCTATTTTGCGAATTGGGGTTCACTATATTTCCCAACGGATCAGGAGTTCTGAGCCACATCCCCCTCTGGTGAAACGTCAGCGAAAGGCAAGACCCGGGTTAAGCGGGCTTGCATAAGTTTCCCAAGGTTTCCATGTCGTACATTGCTGTATCGTATGGCCAGAATCCCCCGCGCTTGCCGCGGGGAACCTTAGGTATCAACCTACACAAAAGGCCGAACATTCGAGTAAATCCGCCGGGCTTGCCCCGGCGATTATTAGGTTTTTTGCTTTTCTGACTCTCAGAAACCTTAGAACATTTTTGCAGGACCGCTTAAATGGGATGCCCAGTTGTTTGGAACGACCTCACCGGTCCAGCACCCCACGCATGGGGGTGGTGCCCTCTGTGAATTTGCCCGGGTAGGTCTTCCATTGTTTCTGCGTCCACAACCAGTCGCCGGGATCGCGTTTGATCGCTTTTTCGGCCTCGTCCATGAGCCGCTGGCTGATCCGATAGATCTCTTCTTCTTTCTCAGCGTCCTCCCGGGGACTAACCACCCTCGTTATCCGAACATTGACCGTCGGCGGTGCCCCTTCAGTGCGCGAGGCAACGAAAGCTACCGGGCAGCCGGTGGATATACTCAACCGTGCTATGGAAGTATGCACGGAGGAGGGGCGCCCCATAAAATCCACAAACACGCCATCTCTGCGGGCATCCTGATCGATAAGAAGGGCGACGTGACCTCCGTGGCGCAGCGTGCTCACGAGCTGACGCAGGGCCCCCTCTTTGTCCACCACCTTTTGCCCGCCCGTTTCTCGCAATTGCCGAATATATTGGTCAAGCGCATCATACGGCATACCGCGCACCACCGACGTCGGCGGATAGCCCAATTTTGCTAACGCCACACCGGCCGCTTCCCAACAACCAAAATGGGCGGTCACGAAAATGAGCCCCTGACCTTCATCGCGCTCCGTCAGCAGTTCTTCCCCATGGAATTCGACCGAATCGCGCCAGTCCCCCATCAGCACCTTCTGGCGGAACTGAAACGCATCAGCCAGAGCCACGCAAAACGACCGGGCGCTCTCACGCAACAATCTCCTGGCCTGTGACGTGGACATATCAGGAAACGCATTCTGGATGTTTTTCGTCCCGATTTGCTTGCGTCCATCCAGCCCGCTCAACCACCAGGCATCTGCGGTTTTTTCGGCAAGAAACCGGGCCATCCGCCAGTGCAGTCGGGCCATTACTTCGACGAAAGACTGCGCACACAGACGTAACATGCCCCCCACCAGTTTTGATCGAGAGGATTCGTCACTCAAGAGACATCACTCCATAATTCGGGATGTTTCCACGGCATCTCATATCCCCGGAAATCACCCGGCGGATTCCGTCCGTTCACGCGCAAATTCCAACAGCCCCCCGGCATCAATAATCCGGCTTATCTCCTCAGGGAACGGGGGGAAATCATGCCTCGTTCCTTTGCTCAGGTTCTCCACTGTTCCAGTCTCAAAGTCCACTTCGAGTTCGTCGCCCTCCTCAGCCTCCCGAGCTGCTTCCGGGCATTCGGCGATGGGCAAACCGATATTGATGCAGTTGCGAAAGAAGATCCGTGCAAATGACTCGGCCACCACACAGGCAATGCCGAAACCTTTAAGCGCGATGGGCGCGTGTTCCCGACTCGATCCACAACCGAAGTTTGTACCGGCCACGAGGATATCTCCGGTATCCGCTTTCTCGACGAACTCCGGGTCCGCGTCTTCCATACAGTGCTCGGCCAGCTGATCGGGATCCGTCGTGTTAAGGTAACGGGCCGGGATGATTTCATCGGTGTTGATGTCATCGCCGAATTTCCAGCATTTGGCTTTCATAGTGCTATCACCATCAAAAAAGTATGAAACGTAACAAAGAGAATGCGACTCAGGTCCGGCTGCCGGCAATTCAGGCATGCACGTCCTGTCGATTGGTGTCTTTCATGGTCTCGCTGGCCTGATGTACGAACGCTTCCAGCGCCGTACCTTCACTGGCCTGCTGCAGGCCGTCGTAATCAAGCTTAAGCACCGGCATGTTGTAATCACTCCTGTAGCGTTCGAGCAAACTGTTCACGATCGCGCCGGGCATGCAGCCAAACGGAGCAACGTTGACGACACCGTTGAACCCATGTTCGGCATATTCCACCGCCCGGCCCATACTGAGAATGGCCTCGCCCTTGATCTGGGGATGCAGATACTCACTACCCATCTCCATCACTTCACTGATGGGCGTCTCTCGAGGTATATGTTCAATGACATCCTCGAAGTTTTTCGCCACTTTACCTTCCGACCACCGTGCCGCGAATTCGGTCAACCACTCCTTCACAAAAGTCCAGATCTCGCCATTCTGCCACGCCACATCTCGGCGATCGGCCGCAATGTAGCTGAGCCACTCCTGGAGCGGCGGCAACATGACCTGCGCACCGGCATCTTCCAGGCGGCGCACGAGGAAGTTATTCGCAAAGTCATTGGACCGGACATAGATCTCACCGACAATACCGATCAACGGCCGCTGCTCCGAACGGTCCACCGTGATGTCCTCCAACTTCTGGCGGATCCCGCGGACACATTCATGATAGTCCCCCTGTTTCTCGGCCACCCGCTCAAGTTCGGCCAGACCCTCTTTATAAACTCGATTGGTCTCGCCGTCGTTGACTTCGTACGGGCGGATCTCGCGCACCATTTTCTGCATGAAGTCCACAATCAACGACAGCTCCCAGCAGGCTCGATAGAAATCAGCCCCAAACGTTTCCACGTGACTGGAAAACTCCTCGGTCTGATCCAGAACCACCATGGGGACTTCCTCCAGCCCGAGATCGTCCAGCACCATACGGTGAAATTTGTGATACTGGCCGAACCGACAGGGTCCGTTGGACTGCGCCATGAAGAAGGCCGCCCGCGACGGATCGAAATCATCACGTTGCGTCGTCTTCACGATATCTCCCGTGGTGAGGATGCAGGGGAAACACTCCTTCCCGGTCGTGAACTCCCGCCCGAGTTCCACACTCTCCGCATCGGACATGGGCAAAGCTTCCGCCTCGATACCGTTGGCGCGCAACACGGCCGACATCATTCGGCCATGATCGTCCATGTAGGGGATATAGACTTTCAGATCTTTTTCCTCACGAATATCGAAAAACAGATCCTCGCCGCGCGCCTCTTTCTCCGTCTTGCGTTGACCGGAGCTGCGCAGGCTATCCAGAAATGCCTCACACCGGGTGATGGCCCCCACATCCGCGCTGTGTTCATCGATTTCAAGGGTCAAATAAGGTTCACCAAGCACTCGATCGAAAAACTTGCTGATGAAGGAATCGGGCCCGCAGCGGAAATTTGTGATGTAAATGGCGTGCAGGTTCGGCTGCTCGGAAACATATCGACCGGCCGAGATGATTTTCTGCCCGTATTTCCAGAACATATGCGGGAAATCATCCGACATTTCGTCGTAATCCAGTGGGAGGAAATCAATGGGCAAAGCCAGCGCACCCAGATCGCGCAGTTTATCGGGGATTGCCAGATTCATGCCCGGATCACACCCGTTGTACGGTCGGCTCATGATGGCCAGAGCAATCTCATCATCATCCAGCCCGTCCAGGACCTCCCGGCCACGTTCCTGACAGCTTTGCCGGAACCGATCCCACGCGGTCCAGGCCTGTTCAATCGCCTTTTCCGTGCGATCACGGGGGATTTCGAAGAGCTGCGCCAGATCGCGCAATTTCTCCGAAACATCATCACGACCTCGTTCAAAATGGAAAAGCGGGGAGAGAAGCGGGAGCTCCCCGGCCTCCACCTCGTCCTCAAATGCCGTTTCCAGAAGGTGGGGAAGACTCTGCACAAGCGGGCAGAGATAACTGTGAATAAAGTCTTCCGCCTCTTCCTCCATATTGATGATTTTTGGGACAAAAATGTAGTCCACATCTTTGTCCATCAGATTGGCCACGTGCCCATGCGCCACTTTGATCGGAAAACACGTCTCGGTGGTCAGATGCTCCGCCCCACTGCTTATGATCTGCCGGTTGGTGGGATCGCTCAGCACAACCTCGCAACCGATCTCCGTAAAGAACGCCTTCCAGAAGGGATACTGATCAAAAAAGGTCAGAGCCCGGGGCATTCCAATTTTCACGCCAATATTTTGATCGGGCTGATCTTTGGAATAGGTGTTGAGAAGGAATTCCTGTCGTTCCTCAAACAGTTTCGGCAGATCCTCTCCCTCCGAATATTCGCTCTGATCGTCGAATTTCCCGCATCGGCTTCCGTAATGGAGGGGATCCTGCCCCTCAATGGACACCTTGTGAATCTCGCAGCGGTTGGAACAGCCTTTACACTCAAAGGTGTTCAGCTCGTAATCCACATCACGCAGATCGAATCCGCGGAACTCGGTCTCTCCATCGCCGTCCTCCCGCGCAATGATAGCCGCACCGTAGGCCCCCATAACGTCCTGATGGGGTGGAACCGTAATGTCTTCCCCGGTGACCTCCTCGAAGGCCGCCTTGACGCCGCGGTTGAAGGCCACGCCGCCCTGGAAGAAGATGTTCTCGCCAACACGCCGATCCTCCACCACGCGGTTGAGGTAATTGTAAACAATTGAGTAGCTGAGACCGCCCACCAGATCATCCGTGGGCACCCCACGTTGCTGATGGTAATTGAGATCACTCTCCATGAACACGGTGCATCGTTCCCCAAGTTTCACCGGTTCGTCACTGGAAAGCGCCGTATCGCCAAACTCCTCTTCAATGTCCAGATCCAACCTTTCGGCCTGTTCTTCCAGAAAGCTGCCGGTTCCGGCCGCGCAGACTTTATTCATCGCAAAATCCACCACGGCCCCGTCTTCCAGGGAGATGTATTTTGCATCCTGACCGCCAATCTCAAAAATCGTATCCACATCGGGATCCATCGCGGATGCCCCTCGAGCGTGGGTTGTGATCTCATTCTTTACGATGTCAGCCCCCACAAATTCCCCACTGAGATAACGCCCGCTGCCCGTCGTGCAGCACCCCCGCACGCGGACCTTCCCCTCCAGCTGCTGGCCGACATCATACAGCGCCTTTTTCACCGCCTCCAGCGGCCGTCCCTCCGTCATCAGATAACAGCGCGCAATCACGTTGTGTTCGGAATCGATGACAACCGCATTGGTGCTGATGGAACCGATATCCACCCCCACGTAGGCGTCAACCTCCTCCGCGCTGTCATCCAGTTTTCGGCAGCTCACATCCGTCTCGTATCCGTCGCCCTCCAGCGGAGTGAGTCGCTCCGCATCCTGGGCGGTCTCCTCCATATGCCGGCGCAGGGGCGTCAGATCATCAATGGCCCACTCTTCATCGCGATCGCGAGCCTCCAGAACTGCGCCCAGAGCTCCGGTGCATCCGGGATGCTCGGGAACAACGAGTTCGTCCTCGTCGAGTTCCAGCACTTCACGCACGGCCCGCAACATGCCAACGTTCAGAGCAACCCCGCCCTGGAACGCCACCGGGCGCTCAAACTCTTTCCCCTTGCCCAGGTTGCTGCGGAAATTGCGAACCATGGCAAAACACAGCCCTGCCACGATATCGTAGTCAGGGGTGCCCTGCTGCTGAAGATGAATCATGTCACTCTTCGCAAATACCGAACAACGCCCCGCGACACGCGGGGGATTGTCACTTTTGAGGGTCAGTTCACTGAATTCTTCGATACTCAGGTTGAGTCGTGACGCCTGCTGATCGAGGAACGATCCCGTACCGGCCGCACATATGCTGTTCAGAGCAAAATCAACCACCCGTGGTTTCCCCGAATCATCGGACTCAAGGCGGATGAGCTTGGAATCCTCGCCGCCCACCTCCATGATCGTCCGGACCTCGGGGTGAAGATGCATGGTGGCCCGGCTCTGGGCCACAATTTCATTGATGAACGGAATTCCCAACAATTCACCGATATCCTCGGCGGCCGCACCGGTAACGGCCAGTCCCGCGAGCCCATCATACCGTTCACGCACATTCTGAAGCTGGTCAAGAACCACCTGGTAGGGGCGCCCGTATGTACGCACGTAGTTTGATTCCTGGAGATTCCCCTCTGCATCCACAATTACCAAATCCGAACTGACGGACCCTACATCTAAACCAGCGTAAACGTTCATTGGTTATGCTCCGTGAACATATATTTTGGTTGGTTCCTCAACACAGCGTCGAGCTATATCTCATCGGGATGGGTGATACGTCCCGTGATGGCACTGGCCGCTGCCACCGCCGGATTGCACAGATACACCTCACTTTCGGGATGCCCCATCCGCCCTTTAAAGTTCCGGTTCGTGGTCGCCAGCGCTCGTTCACCGGCCGCCAGAATACCCATATGCCCGCCCAGACATGGCCCGCAGGTGGGCGTGCTGACGACGCCTTCAGCATCGACGAAAACATCCAGAAGTCCTTCATGCATGGCCTGCTGATAGATGTCCTGGGTGGCGGGAAAGACGATCAACCGGACATCCTCTGCCACTTTGTGACCGCGCAACAAATCGGCTGCAATACGCAGATCGGTGATTCGCCCGTTGGTGCATGAACCGATCACAACCTGATCGATCGAAAGGTCCGAGTATTGTTCCACCGGATTGGCGTTGGAGGGGAGGAACGGCGCCGAGACCTGGGGGCTCATTCCACTCACATCCCATTGATAACTTTCAACATAATCCGCCTCCGTATCGCTGGCATACCGCGTGATCGGATTCTGGGCGCGTCCTTCGCAATAATCCCCGGTGATCTCATCCGGGGCTACAATACCATTCTTCCCGCCGGCTTCAATCGCCATGTTACACATCGCCTGCCGATCATCCATGGGAAGGGTATCGATGACCGACCCACCGAATTCCATGGCCCGATACAGGGCTCCGTCCACACCAATCTGTCCGATGGTGTACAGGATCAGATCTTTTCCACCCACCCACCGCGGAAGCTCTCCAGTGAATGTGAATTTCATGGATTCTGGCACGCGGAGCCACACCTGGCCGGTGGCGAAACAGGCGGCCAGATCGGTGCTCCCCACTCCCGTGGAGAAAGCACCCAGAGCGCCGTAGGTACAGGTGTGGGAATCAGCACCAATGATGAGCTGTCCCGGACCAACCAGCCCCTGCTCGGGGAGAAGGGCATGCTCGATTCCGACCCGACCCATCTCAAAATAATGGGTTATCTCGTGCTCATCGGCGAATTCCCGGAGTTGTTTGACCAGCGTTGCCGCCTGGATATCCTTGCAGGGTGTAAAATGGTCCGGTACGAGAGCAATACGTTCCGGATCCCAGACCTCCGTGAAACCCACTCGTTCGAACTCCTCTATAGCGATGGGGGCCGTGATATCGTTGCCCAGACAGAGATCGACATTCGCCATAACATATTCGCCCGGCTGGACCGTATCTCGGTCACAGTGAGCTGCAATAATTTTTTCCGTGATGGTCATTCCCATGAAAACACTCCACAACAACCTGCATTGCAGGGCAGTTAGTTCGGTAAAAAAATAAAAACATCCCCGTCAGCACAGCTGCACAGAAACGGGTAAATCAACCGTCTGTGACACTGCCAGATCTGACACATTACGCCGGACAAAAATTCTATCCCGCTTACCCGAGGATTTATGATTTTACCGTCCGGCATTCAATCGGTGCAACCCGGCTGCACCATATTATGGCGAACTATACCGCGGCATAAGCGCTCCCGCCATCCAGCTGACAGGGCATCATATGGCGCGGTCATCGCCGCAAATTGAACCGGGAGGATCATTCATCCCCCGACTCATTCCGCGTCCGCCCCATGTACCGTCGCAGTATCAGCTGCGCCGCCATACGGTCCACGCGCTGTCCCCGTTCGTTCATACTCGCCCCCTCCCGGCTGAGTTCACGGTGTGCCTGTGCGCTGGTCAACCGTTCATCGGACAGTTCCACGGGCACATCCAGGCGCCGGCGCAACTGTTTGGCGAAACTGCGTGCCTTTCGCGCTCGATCCCCCTCGCTTCCGTCCATGTTGATGGGCAGCCCCACCACCACCCGTTCCACATCTTTTTCGTCCACCAGTTCGCACACTCGATCGATTTCGCCCCCGCTGTGATCGGTCTCTATAGTGGGCAGTCCGTGGGCAGCAATCCCGAGAGGGTCGCTGATCGCCACTCCGATTCGCCTATCGCCATGGTCCAGCGCCAGAATACGCATTGGCTCACCTCACATCTCCGTTGTCTCCGAACTCGCTCCGATTCATGAATTGTAACCGTCCTGCTCCATTTTTGCACCCGGTCATATGTGGCAGCCGCACCACTGAGCCAGAGCCCTATCATTTCATAACAAATCGACGCCTCCCCGGGTCTCCCATCCGAAGAAAGTTCGCATGTTCCCGGGGACCTTCGGGAATTCGCGATAAAACCATGGGAACGAGTGGGCACCAGAGGGAAATCACAACCCCCCGCGATCCGGCCCCATGCCCACGCCCCTCATGTCAAGCAAAACAGCAAATAAAGTTTTTTACCAAAAAATCGAGAGCCGAACTCTTCCCTACATATTGTAGGCCTATTACGACTTCATGGCATATTTAGTATGTTTGGCGGGCCCCGGCGGTGAAATTTGATCCCCACCGAAAAAAGGCCCAAAAAAAAGCCTTGACAAAACACCATCTGACCATAAAATCCAAGTAAGTTGATTCGCTTTTTCTAAAAGACTTCAGCCCAAAACCCCGGCAACAAGACATTTCAGGGGTGCTGACAAGCTTCTGGGCGCTGGGCAATGAAACGCTGCGGGCGCCATAGGGAAATCAAGGGAATAAGAAGTGGATCAACGGGCACTCGTAGTTGCGAATGTTGCTCTGCCAGTAAACATCGAGCGATCATCAGGTGAAAGGCAAAAAAGCGGTGGAAAAGGTCACCCCACAAAACGGTCAGGAGCAGGAATCACCGGCTCTCCGTAACGACCTGGTCCATACCTTTGGCCATCGCGAAAGCCTGAGTGTGGACGGCCGCATGCGTTTTCGCCTGCCCGACCACCTCGCCGGTCATCTCCAGCGGGAAATGGGGCGCGTGGATGGCCAGTCGAACCTCCCCCCTGCTGCCCAGCAGCGAATGGGCTTTTATTTCGTTCCGGGCACCCAGGATCGAATTTTCCTCTATCCCGCCCAGAACATTGATGTAGCCATTTCTCGGTTCGAATCCCCCCCACCTGATGCCGATTCGCAACGCGTGCGTCAGGCGCGGGATTATTTCTACAGCATGATGACCTTTGTGGAGGCGGACCGGCAGAACCGACTCCAGATTCCCGAACATCTGTGCGAACACGCAGATCTCGGCGAAGATTGTGACCAGATTGTGCTGGTGGGTCACAATCTCTGGCTGTCCATCTCCCGGAGTGAAACCGCCGAAGACATGCAAGCCGAGGGCAGAGAGGCGCTGGAGGAGATCGGTGGCGACATTCTCGACCCCGTCTCGCCGGCGAATCCGCCCGATGTGAACAACTCTGATCACTAGCTCTCTGCATCCCGGGGGGAATCGCGCACTATGCAGCGTTCCCAGCTTTCTGACAATTGGACAACGCCCATGGTACTCAAGGCTCCTGACTCTCAACCGCCTGAACATGAACCTGTGATGGTGGATGAGATTCTGGAGGTGCTGCAGCCGGAATCCGGTCAGCGGGCGCTCGATCTGACCATTGGTATGGGCGGGCATGCACGGCCGATTGGGGAAAAGCTGGGCGAGGACGGGTTACTGGTGGGGGTTGATGCGGACCGGACAGCTCTTGAAGCAATCAAGCCGGAACTCAACCAGCAGCTACCCTGCGACGTGCGCCTGTTCCACGGGCGCTTTTCCGAGACCCAACAACTGACCGGCAAACTGGACGTGGGGGACTTCCACCTGATTCTGGCGGACCTTGGCGTGGGAACACATCAGCTTGATGACCCGGAACGTGGTTTTTCCTTCGATTCCGAGAAACGACTCGACATGCGCTACGACACATCCCGGGGCCCCACCGCCCGGGACGTGGTGAATAAGACCGATGAGGAACAACTCGCTGATCTGTTTTATGAGCTGGGGGAGGAACGATACAGCCGACAGATTGCGGCTCGGATCTGTCGTCAGAGGGAAAAAGAGCCGATCGAGACCCCTCATGAACTGGCGGAGCTGGTCAAACGGGTGTACGCCCGCCGGGGCAGCAACAGAACCTGGCGCATTCATCCGGCCACCCGGGTAATGATGGCGCTTCGTATTTATGTGAACCGGGAACTGGAACAACTGGAACATCTGCTGGGGGTTCTTCCGGACCTCCTCGTTCCGGGCGGACGGGTCGCTATTCTCACCTATCACAGTCTGGAAGCCCGGCGCGTCAAACACACCTGGCGGGATCAGGAGCAAAACGGCCTGATCAAACCGCTGTCCGATTCTCCGCTGATGCCGACAGACCAGGAGATCGACGATAATCCCCGGGCGCGTTCGGCTCAGCTCCGCGTGGCCCGTCGGCCCGAAAAGTCCACGGAGGAACAATAACCATGCAGGCAATAAAAATTGTTTTCATACAGATTGTCATCGCCTCCGTCGGGCTCTGTCTCCTCTGGCAAAGCCGGCTGGTCCGGCGCACCGGCCACCGGCTCGATCAAATTCAAAAACGTGCCACTGACATCGAAGCGCAAATACAACGCTGTGAGGCACACCTGAGCAAGCTGAAAAGCCCTCAACGCATCCTGCGCCTGGTCCAGACCCTTGACCTCGACCTTGTCCACCCAACGACCAATCAGATCGCTTCACGCCGCCGCCGTCCCCGGTCGCTGGTATCCAATTCCACCACTTCAACTCTCCGCAACACCAGGAACTAGACACGCATGCCACAATCAGACAATACACAGCCCCATAACGCCCCCGCCGCCAGCCGGGAGGGCATACGTCGGCGGGCTTTTGTGGGAGCCGCGGTGTTGACTCTACTTTTGCTGGCACTGGTGGCGCGTCTGGCCTACGTCCAGATCGGAGAAACCGAACGTTTCCAGAGACTGGCTCAACAGCAAAAAACCATCAGACGATCCCTCTCCGCACGCCGCGGCAACATCTACGACCGGACCGGCCGACTGCTGGCCACTAGTGTGCGCCGTTGGAGCATATTTGCTGACCCGGCCGTTATTGACGACCCCGGACACACAGCAGCGGTGCTGGGCCACAACCTCGACCTCAATCCCCGTCAGCTGTTCCAGAAGATGCAGGGCGACCGGCGTTTCGAGTGGATCAAACGCCAGATTCCCGATGACCTCGCCGAACGTTTGAAAAAGTATGACCTGCACGGCATTCATTTCCGGAAAGAATACCACCGGTTGTATCCACCCACTCGCCTCTCCGCACATGTCATTGGTTTCACCGACATCGATGGTCGGGGTATCAGCGGTGCCGAACTGCAATTTGATCGGATCCTGCGGAGCACGCCCGGCGAACAACATGTTCTGCGTGACGCGATGGGAAGAGTGATTCTGCGTCCCGACAGCCAACCACTGGTAAACCCCGAGAACGGGTATGATATTCAGCTCACACTGGACTCATACATCCAGCACGTCGCACGGAAGGCTCTGACGAAACAGGTTGAAAAACACGTGCCGGACGCGGCGTGGGCTCTGGTCATGGACGTCCGGACAGGGGCCGTGCTGGCCATGGTCAACCATCCCGAATTCAATCCCAACAAACCGGCCGAGACCCATCCCGCCGCCCGCCGGAACCGGACCATCACCGATTCCTATGAATTCGGATCCGTCATGAAACCAATCACCGTCGCCGCCGCTCTCGAGGCGGATCTCATCGAACCCGATACAACCATCCCCTGTCACGATGGTGCCTGGCGCATCGGCAGTCGCGTGGTGCACGACGTGCACGGACACGAGGAGCTGTCCGTTTCTGGTGTGGTCGTGCACTCCAGCAACATCGGCGCTGCTCAGATTGGACTCAAGCTTGGCCCCCGAAAGTTCTATCGGGGCTTAAAGCGCTTCGGATTTGGTCAGCCCTCCGAAATAAACCTGCCCGGCGTCACCAGCGGGATACTGCGCCCCCCCGAGCGCTGGAACAAACACAGTTGCATCAGCATCGCTTTCGGCCAGGAAATTTCCAGCACTCCTCTGGCCGTGGCCCGGGCATTCGCCACTATCGCCAATGACGGATTACTCCTCCGGACGCACGTGCTGAACAAAGTCATTGATCACGAAACGGGGCGGACTGTATGGCGGCCCGAAAAAAAGTGCGTCGTGCGTCGTGCCGTCAGCAAACGCACCGCCGATCAGGTTATGAACATGCTCCGCTCCGTCGTGACCGATGGAACCGGCCGGCGCGTTCAGCTGGATGAATACGCCGTGGCCGGAAAAACCGGCACGGCTTCCATCCCGCGCCGGGACGGTGGGGGTTACAGCGATCGTTACCTTGGATCATTTATCGGGATCGCTCCCGCCGATAACCCGCGGCTGGTAGCCCTGGTTTCACTGAAAAACCCAACCAGGAACGGATACTACGGGGGCATCGTGGCCGGTCCCGCCTGTCGAACCATACTGCGCAAAACGCTTCAGTATCTCAACGTCCCGAAACGAACCGACACAACCGCCGTCGCGGAGGCTCAGTAATGTCTGAAACATCTCAAACTCATACGGAAGAAGGTCATATGAAACTCAGCGATCTCCTCGCACCCCTTAAAACGGTACGCACCGTCAACTACAGTGACTCGCCGATCCGCACGGTCACCGACGACTCCCGCAACGTGGAACCGGGAACCCTTTTCGTGGCCGTTGATGGCGAGAAAGTGGACGGTCATGGCTTCATTTCTGAAGCCATGGACCGCGGCGCCGCCGCGGTCGTCTGTGAACGAATTCCCGTGGACTCCCCCCAGTGCCCGATCATTCAGGTGGCCGATAGCCGGCTGGCACTCAGCTGTCTGGCCGATGGGGCTCATCACCACGCGGCCAGTGACCTGCGCATCGTGGGCGTCACCGGTACGGATGGCAAAACCACCACCACTGAGCTCATCCACGCCATTCTGGCCGAGGACGACAACATGACCGGCTGTCTGACGACAGAATGTGCGGATCTCGGCAGCCGCTCAGTGGACTCCACCCAGACCACTCCCCACCCCATCACTCTGCACGGGATGTTCCGGGAGATGGTGGATGCCGGAGTCACACACGCTTCCATGGAGGTGAGCAGCCATTCGCTGATCCATCAGCGAACCGCGCACGTGCCGTTTGATACGGCTGTTCTGACGAATGTCACGCAGGATCACCTGGATTTTCATGGGTCCCGGGAGAATTACATCCGCGCCAAACAGATGCTTTTCGAACAGCTTAATTCCAATTCCGTGGCCGTTCTGAACGCCGAGTGCCCCGTCTGGTGGCGTTACAGCAATGCAACCGACGCTGAAGTGCTCACCTACGGCATTGACAGCCTGGCCGATGTGCAGCTGCTGGAACACCGCGGAACGGTCAAAGGAACCCGCCTTCACATCCAGACCCCCCTCGACACATTTAACTGTTTCAGCCCGCTGGTTGGCGACTACAACTGTGAAAACATTCTGGCTGCCGTGACGGCTGCTTTCGGGATGGGCATCTCCACCGAGGCGATTGTCCGCACCATCGAGAAGTTCGATGGCGTGGGCGGAAGGCTCGAGAAAATCACCCGTCCGCAGGGATCGGACCTCCCCACAGTCTTCGTCGACTACGCCCACACACCGAACGCATTGGAGAAGGTCCTCACCACACTGGAACCACTCACGGCCGGACGCCTTGTGTGCGTCTTCGGTGCCGGCGGTGATCGCGATCGCGATAAACGGCCGAAAATGGGCGCCGTTGTCTCCGATACCGCCGACACATCGATCATCACCGCCGACAACAGCCGCAGTGAGCGGACGGAAGACATCATCGAGGATATCGTCCAGGGCATCCAGCCGGGCAGCACTGAATACACCACCGAACCCGATCGGCGACGGGCCATCCAGCATGCGCTGAGTGAGTGCGGCCCGGACGACGTGGTGGCCGTGTGCGGCCGTGGCAGCGAGCAGTTCCAACAGCTCGGCGACCGCCGTATCCCCTTCGACGACCGAGTGGTTATTGGCGAAATGATGCAGCGATTGACCGGCGAACAGAAACGCATTGCGTAAATATTTTCCGTCAGGTCCCTTCACCAGCACAGAACTTATAAGCAAATGAGGATACAGAAATGACAGACCCCGCACCACTTTTCACCGCTCAGCAAATTCGCGAGGCCTGCGATGGTCATATAACAAGCGGAACAGCTGATACCGAGGCCAGCGGGATTTCAACAGACACACGTGACCTTCGCCCGGAACAGGCGTTCATCGCGTTAGTTGGCGACAACCATGACGCGCACAACTTCCTTCCCCATGCCCTCAAAATCGGAGCGCCGATACTGGTCGTCGAGGAGGGACGCGAGCCGCGGGATGTGCCCCGGAACACCACCGTGATAGCAGTTACTGACACCACCGCCGCCCTTATGGATCTTGCCGCCTGGCATCGAACCCGGCTGGAAGGAACCGTCATTGGGGTCACCGGCAGCTGCGGGAAATCCACCGTTAAAACCATGCTGGGTTCCATACTGTCACATGCCGGACAATGCAGTGTCGCGCAAAAATCGTTCAACAACAGGATTGGCGTATCCCTCACGCTGCTTGGTTCCCGGATACAGGACGATTTTGTGGTTCTCGAACTTGGAACCAACCATCCCGGCGAAATCGATGAACTGGCGGGAATAGCCCAACCCCACGCCGGACTCATAACGTGTATCGGAAAATGTCACCTCGAGGGACTCGGGGACCGCGAGGGTGTCCGCGAGGCAAAAGCGGAATTGATTCCGCATGTGGATTCCGATGGGATGCTGGCGCTGAACGCTGATGACGAAATGTGCGCTTCACTGGCGGGCCGTTATTCAGGAGAGATTCGCACATTCGGTCTGCATCCGGGGGCCGACTACCAGCCACTGATAATGGAGACAAAATCGGACGGGACACAGGAAGAATTTTTGCTGATGGACCGGGATTTCCACATCCCCCTTCCCGGTCGCTACAACGTGTTGAACGCCGCAGCGGCCATCAGCCTGGCGCGCTGGGCCGGAGCATCCTTTCCGGACTGCCGGAAAGGCCTCAGCTCAGTCAGCCTGCCGGGCATGCGATTTGAGAAAAACAATATTGCCGGAACCGATTACATCCTCGATTGCTACAACTCCAACCCAACAGCCACCCGTGCCGTCATCGACACATACATCCGCATACCCGTGGATGGGCGCCGGATTGTCGTGTTTGGAGACATGCTTGAACTTGGAGATGCGGCCCCCCATCTGCACCGGGAAATGGGGATGCTTATGGCGCTGGCCCACGTCGATGTGCTGGTGGCGGTCGGGGAATACGCCCAGCACGTCGTGGATGGATGGAAGGAGCTCGCCTCTCCCGACCAGCGGGCCATGCGTATTCCTTCCGTTGACAAAGCCTGGCTGTTCGTGTGGAAGCTCTCCCAGCCCGGCGACACAGTTTTGCTGAAGGGCTCCCGACAGATTGAACTGGAACGCATTACCGATGCCATTGCGGAACGGGAACTGGAAACGAAGAGAGGAGAGGTGGCCTGATGCTGCAGTGGATTTTCCACATCATCGGTCTTCCAGCATCGCCCGCAGCCCGGGTTGTCCCGGCATTCCTCACCTCCGGCATCACGGCCCTGTTCGTGGGCCCCACGGTGATTCAGTGGCTCCAGGATAATGATGTGGCCGAACGCACGGAGAAAACGCCGATTGAAGACGATCAGTTGAGGAACCGCATAAACAAAAAGTCAGGCACGCCCACCATGGGCGGTCTTATCATCGTGATCGGTCTGCTCGCGGGATGCCTCCTGTGGGGTAACCTCACGGACGCTCAGCTCGCAATGGCGCTTATATGCTTTGGCGGCATGGCGATTCTGGGCCTCATCGATGATTGGTATAAACTCACCCGGGAACAGAGCAATGGGATTAAAGTTCGTTACAAACTTCTCGCCCAGATGGGCCTCGGCGCGCTCATCGGTGGACTGATCATCCTGACGCAGCCTGATTGGTGGGCCACGTGGGCCGATCAACTGGCCTGGATTCCCGCAAGTGTTGCCGGGGCAGGACTGCTCATCTGGTGCGGCCTGGTCGTGGCCACCATGAGCAATGCGGTAAACGTGAGCGACGGGCTCGATGGGCTGGCTGGGGGCCTCACAATTATTGCTCTCGTGCCGCTGGGGTGGATACTCTTCCAGCAAAAACAGACGATACCGGCCACCAGCGGCGAACTTCTCGTTTACGTCGCAGCCATGACGGGAGCCGTGGCGGGATTCCTCCACCACAACTGGCACCCGGCCCGCGTTTTTATGGGCGATACAGGATCCCTGGCCCTTGGCGGCGGGATCGGTCTGGTTGCGCTGCTCAGTGGCATTGAACTGGCTCTTCCGGTCGTCGCGCTGGTATTGCTTTCAGAACTTGCTTCATCGGTTCTGCAGGTGGTCTGGTTCAAAGCTACCGGACGCCGCATTCTTCCAATTTCACCGTTGCATCACATCTGGCAGCAAAAAGACATTCCCGAGAAGCATATTGTCACCGGATTTCTGCTCACCGGTTTCGTCGTCGCCTCCCTGTGCACTCCTCTATTCTGAACCGCCATGACTCATACGCCCGCACAAACTGATACCATTCAGCGTCAGAACACCTGGCTGCGCCCCAGCGCGCGGCTCGGGTTCGCGGTAGGCGGTATGGTACTTTACGGAATACTCATGGTGGTGAGTGCCGAAACGGGCGGTGCCGTTGCCGATGGTATGCGGCCCGTTCTGCTCAAACGCATTGCCATGGTGGCAGCAGGAGGCATGGCCTTCGCCGTGGGGGCCATTTTGGATTACCGATTGTGGCAACGGCACAGTTTCGGACTGCTCTTGATCGCCTTCTGCCTGCTGGGCGTGGTGTTAATCCCGGGCATCGGCGACGCCGCCTACGGGGCACGTCGATGGATCCGGTTCGGTGGCGTGGGATTTCAGCCCTCGGAGTTTGCCAAATACGCCCTGATCATCTGGCTCGCCGCTTACTGCGCGCCACGTATTCGCAACGGCTCGATGCGTGATGTCACATCCGGATTTTTGTTGCCCGCCGCCGTCATAGGCTGTATCTGCGGACTTATTCTGGTTGAACCGGACTTTGGGACCAGCGTCCTTGTTGCCTCCGTTGGTGTTGGCGTGCTGCTGTTGGCCGGCACCCGTTTGCTGTATGTCATGCTCACGACTCTGGCTTCGCTCCCGCTGGGTTACGCCCTCGTGTTCAACGTCTCCTATCGCATGCGCCGCATCACGGCTTTCCTCCATCCCTGGGATAATGCCCGCGACGCAGGCTACCAGCTCGTGCAATCACTTATTGCCCTGGGATCCGGGGGTGTGTTCGGCCAGGGGCTTGGAAGCGGCTCCCTTGGTTTCTTGCCCGCCGCCCGGAACGACTTCATCTTCAGTGTCATAGGGCAACAGGTCGGATTCGCGGGATGTGCCGTTGTGATACTCGGATTCCTCTGGCTGATGTGGGAAGGAGTAGGGGTGGCTTTGCGCTGCCGCGATAATTTTGCTTTTCTTCTCGCCGCAAGCATCAGCCTTCTGATCGCCCTTCAGGCCACTATACATATTGCCGTTGTATCCGGTTCAGTCCCCACGAAAGGACTCAGCCTGCCGTTCATCAGTGCGGGCGGATCCAGCCTTTTCTTCACGCTCTGGGGCGCGGGCATCCTGCTCAACATCGCCCTTTCACAGGAGCAACCGAGAAAGCAGAGAGATGGCGACATACATCCCGAACAACCGCCCCTGTATGAACAAATCATCCGGGCAATCGCCCGGCAGATATGGGCCGGCATCCGCTCTACGTCTGATACCCAGGGAGGATAAAACATGGTTTCTCACAACAGCCAGCATAATTTGCGTATTGCCTTTGCAGGCGGAGGCACCGGGGGGCACCTGATGCCGGGAGCGGCCGTGGCCGATGCTCTCACGCGCAGCGATTCCACCACCAAAAACCTGTTCCTCTCCACCCGTCGCGTGAATGACAAACGTTGCCGCGAGGTCCTGACGGATCACGAGGTTGTGGAGATTCCGGCGGCGCGGTGGGATGGAATCGTTCAGAAGTTCCACTTTTCCCGCGCTGCCTTTGGGGCAGCGGCACGCTGTCTGAACATCTACAACGACTTCCGCCCCGATGTCATAATCGGGCTGGGCGGGTATAGCTGCGTTGTGCCCGTTCTTGTGGCGCGTATGCTCGGACGACCAACCATGATTTTTGAGTCCAACGCCATCCCCGGCCGCGTCACCAAACTGCTGGCTCCGCTCGCGAACTGCGTTCAGCTCCAGTGGCAGGAGACCACAAAACATCTGACCGCCCGCAACACAATAGTCACTGGCAATCCGGTACGGCACGACATTCTGACCTCTGACCGCGGCAGAGCACAGAGACGCTTTTTGTTGGACCCGGGTCGCCGGACCCTTGTTGTGATGGGGGGATCACAGGGCGCCCGTCCCATCAACCGACGTCTGATTCGTGCCCTCCAACTGATGGAAAACCGGTCCCCCAATCTTTTGCGTAAACTCCAGATACTTCACCTGACCGGGCCGGACCACCTGGAAGAATGTCGGTCGAACGCCTGGCCGTCGGATGTAATTTACAGGCCGCTGGGCTTCACCGATCAGATGGGCGACGTCTATGCCGTGGCGGATGCAGTCCTCTGCCGGGCGGGGGGATCCACCCTTGCCGAAATAACGGCGCTTGGTTTGCCCTCCCTGCTGATTCCTTACCCTCATGCGAAAGACGACCATCAAACCGCCAACGCAAAGTGTCTGGAACGCCGGGGGGCGGCACAGTTAATATCGCAAACCGAACTGACACCATCGCGTCTGGCCGATTGCATCAAACAGTTCACCTATCGACCCAAATGGCTCCGCAACATGGCGCTATGCGCCCACAAAGCAGGCCATCCGCGTGCCAGCCATGAAGTGGCGCAAGCCATTCGCCGGTTGGCCGGACTGACATCCTGCACCGCTTTCGAGCCCGAACACAATCGCTCCACAGATACGATATTCACTTCTTTATTCAAAGCAGCCTGAAAGGAATAATCATGCCGAAACAGAAACAAGCGAACAGCGACTTTGCAAACGAGCACTGGCATTTTGTCGGTATCCTCGGCACGGGCATGCGTGCTCTCGCCCGTTACGCCTCCGAACGTGGCGTCCACATCACCGGTTCCGACGTGGAGCGCTCTCCCGCCCTGGAAGAGCTGATGAAGCGCGGCATAAACGTCCAGCTGGACCAGACGACCGGACATTTCGACGACGCAACCAACCGGGTGGTCATCAGTCAGGCAATCAGTGAGGACAACCCGGAACTGATTCAGGCCCAGCAGATGGGAATAGAAGTCGTCAAATACCCGGAGTTACTTGGCGAACTTATGGAACGTCAGCCGGGCATCGCCGTCGCCGGTTCCCACGGGAAAAGCACCACCAGCGCCATGATCGCCTACGTGATGCAGGAAGCGGGACGGGACCCGTCCTACTTGATCGGAGCCAATGTGCCGCAGCTGGACGGCGGATCTCACTGCGGTTCCGGCAAACATCTGGTTGCTGAAGCTTGTGAATACAAACGATCATTCCTCCACATGGCACCCCACATCGGCGTAATCACCAACATCGACCTGGAACACACTGACTATTTCTACAATCTGAAGGACATTCAGCAGGCGTTCTGCGATTTTGGAAGCCAGATAGATACCGACGGACGCCTGCTGGTGAACGCCGATGACCCCAACAGTCAGAAAGTCTGCAAGTCCGCTCAGTGCGAGACAGTCTCCTATGGTATCGATGCTGACGATGCCCACTATCGCGCCAACCGGGTCTGGCGGGCCAAAAAGCACACCAACTTTGATCTCATGTATAACGGTGAGAAACAGGGGCGATTCTCCACCAAACTCTACGGAACGCATAACGTTTACAATGCCCTGGCGTGTATCGCCGCCTGCCACTCGGCCGGAATGCCGATGGATGACATCCGTGAAAACATTGAAGATTTTGAGGGAGCGGCACGTCGCCTGCAACTCCTCGGCGAGCCGTGGAACGTGGCCGTGCTGAGTGATTACGCCCACCACCCCAAAGAGATTCGCGCGAGCATTGCCGCGGCTCAGCAACGCTTCCCCAATCGGCGGATATTCTGCATCTTCCAGCCTCACCAGTATTCCCGCACCCGCTCGATGCTGCCGGAACTGGCCGAAGCATTCGAGGAGTCCTGGGAAACCTTCGTGGCCGACATTTACGCAGCACGCGATAGCGAAGAGGATCGTCGTTCCGTCAGCTCCTCCGATCTGGTCCAACAGATGAATCACATCGGCGAAACCGCTCATTACGTGCCCGAGTTCCAGGACATTGAGGAACTGATCGTTCGGGAGGTGGTTCCCGACGACGTCGTGCTGGTCATGGGGGCTGGCAACATATGGCAGGTCGCACGCAATATCGTCCCCCGTATCGATAAGAAGGGACAGGAGCAGGTCGCCGCGTAACAGGATTGACTCTTATTCGGATAATGCATCCATGACCCAGGATATTGATCTCAGCAAACTGACAACATTCCGCATCGGCGGGACCCCCTCCTGGTATGCGCGCCCGAAAAACTATCAGGAGCTGGAGAAGGCGCTGGAGGAATGTGCCTCCCGAGAACTGCCCTACCGCGTGCTGGGAGGCGGATCCAACCTGCTCGTTGATGACGGGGACCTGCCCTTTGCTGTCATTCACATCTGTGCCCCCGCCTTTTCCTGGATTCGGCCGTGCTCCCAAAATGACGGCACGCTGCGCGTCGGAGCAGGCACGCGGATTACACAACTCCTTCGAGAATCACGGGATCTCGGGCTGGGGGGACTGGAATTCATGGCGGGAATCCCCGGTACGGTTGGCGGAGCCGTCACGGGAAACGCCGGCGCATGGGGTAACTGCATCGGAGACATGATATCGCGTCTCTGGTCCTGGGATGAAACGGGAGGACGCCACGAAATAACAGCGGACGATCTCAATTTCAGCTATCGCAGCGCCAGCATCCCCGCCGACATCGTGACCGAGGTCGAACTGCAACTGACGCCACGCAATACGGACCTGGTTGGGCGCCAGATACAACAGAATCTGGACAAAAAACGGTCCGGACAGCCAACAAGTGCTCCCAACGCGGGATGTGTTTTCCGCAATCCCGAAGACACGTCCGCCGGACGCATGCTCGATCGGTGCGGGCTGAAAGGGTCAACCATTGGCGGAGCGGCCGTCTCCCAACAACACGCCAACTTCATCTGTAACGAAGAAAATGCCAGTTCGGAAGAGGTGCTCGAACTGATTGAAACCATGCGACGCAAAGTACGTACGCAGTTTGGTATCGATCTGGAGCTGGAGCTCCAGCACTGGCCCGCCGACCACAAAGTTGCGTAGTTTCCCTTCGGGTGGCATGCGCGAGGCCGTTGTAATTGAACCGACGTCAATGGACGAATTGCAGACAGGACGCTACTATCAAATGAGGAGATAACGCATATGCAACTCGACAAATCCTCCGTAATTGCGGTGCTCATGGGCGGCATCAGCAATGAACGTGAGATATCTTTCAAATCTGGCAAGGCCGTCGCCACCGCGCTGCGAGAGAAAGACCACGAAGTGGTGCCCGTGGATATCACTGAACCCAACATCGACGCACTGGATGACATCCAGCCGCGTGTTGCATTCGTTGCATTGCACGGTGAGTTCGGGGAAGATGGACAGGTGCAGGAACAACTCGAGGCTAAAGGCATACCCTACACCGGAAGCACACCTCAGGCCAGCCGATTCGGCATGGACAAAGTGACTTCCAAACGCCTGTTCGTCCGCAACAGCGTACCCACGCCCGACTACATGGTGGTGGAACGGGATGAAGACCGCGATTGGGTTGCCGCTGCCGCGCAACGTCTCGGTTATCCGCTCGTGTGCAAACCCTCCACCGGTGGCAGCAGCATTGGTATCACCGTTGTTGAAAACCCGGACCAGCTGGCTACGGCACTGGACCAGGCGACCGACAATGCCACTGCATCCCAGGCCCAGTCCTCCGACAGCCCCGTGGTCATGCTGGAACAACACATCCACGGACGCGAGTTCACGGTGGGAGTACTCGACGGACAACCGCTCCCGGTTGTGGAAGTGCGCAGCGGTCGCGATTTCTTCGACTATGACGCCAAATACTCCGATGACGAGACGGAATACATCGTGCCCGTCGCGGTTCTCGAAACTGTCTATCGTCGCATCCAGGACGCTGCACGGCGTGCGTACGATGCTCTGGGATGTCGTCATCTGGCGCGAATCGATATGATGCTCGGCTACGATGGGGATCTCTACGTGCTGGAGGCCAACACCATTCCGGGGTTCACACCGCGCAGTTTGCTGCCCAAAGCCGCCCAGCACGCCGGGATTGAATTCCCTGACCTCTGCGAGGACATCTGTGCCATGGCCCTGCGTGACTGCGAAACCGAACACAACGAGAGATTCAACCGACAGGATCGAGAGAACCGTCAGGCGGGATAGAGGATCACGCTCGATCGCCCAACCATTACCGGGGACATATCACTCAATATGGCAAACGAGGACAACACATTCCAGAAAAGACTTGCCGCCCTGTCGGATAAGATCAATTATCGCTACGTCGTCTGGGGCATCACGCTCCTGCTGGTCGCGGGCGCCGTTGTTTTTGGAGCACGTCGTGGATGGGCCGAGCTGCAACGGCAGCCAGAATTCAACCTCTCCACCGACGCTCCCATCTTCAGTCCACCCCCACCTTCAGTACGGCGATCCCCCATGGAAGAGACCCTCCGCGCTGAGGTGAGGGTTGCGGTTCGCAACGCCACCATTTTCGACGAGGACATCTGCGGGGCTGTTGCCCATGAACTGCTTGCCTCTCCGTGGATTATCGATGTCACCCACGTGCGCAGAATGTATCCGAATCGTCTCCATGTCAAAGCACAATTCCGCCGGCCCGCCGGCATGGTCGAAACCGACCGATACCGCCACATGGTGGATCGGTGGGGCTACTGGCTGCCAAAAAAGCTGTATCGTCAGCCGGATAAATGGAACCAGATTGACATCCCCACCATCATTGATGAGAGCCTTTCCTCCCTTCCTGAACGCGGAGAGCAATGGAACGGACCAGGATTGGCTGTGGGCGCCTCCCTCACGCAAATTCTGATCAAAAGCAATCTTCTGGACGAGCTCCAAATAACCCACATAGATGTGAGCAATGTCGGCAGCGACGGTACCGCCTCTGAAGTGGTTCTGCGCACCGCCGCCAATCGAGACATCAAATGGGGAACGACGGAGGCCTATAAACGAATTGAGGGGATATCCCGGCCCGCCGACGCGCGAACCGACGCCGAAAAAATCGCCATGCTCCGCAGTATGCTGCAAAAACATCCCAATCTGATGGGGCTGCATTACGTTGATTTGCGATTCGGCAAAATCTATTACAAATGAGTTATGCCTGATAATGTTGCGGATGCGGCGTCACTACCTGTTCCAGCAGATTAATCACCGTCCCCCCCCACCGGGATTTTCAACCCTCTGCCCCAGATTGACCTGCTGCCGGGCCTGTCCCGGTGGCGGTGTGCTTCTGCACTATT
>CAZXYF010000028.1:0-23829 GCA_964644705.1 uncultured candidatus Brocadiaceae bacterium
TACGCCCCTACCGGGACAAGCCCGGCAAGCAGGGCATCACAAAACGCACGTGGTTTACCGAAATCTCACCCTCATTCCCCACATTCTTCGATCCTGTCCCTGTATTGCCGCCCGGCCTGGCGGGCGGATTCGAGAACAAGCCGGTTGCTCCGGCCGCACGTTTCCGGATACAACCGATCATCCGTCCACATTCCGGCCACTTCGTGCCCATTCACCTCCATGACACGCCCATCACCGATGAGATCCATTCCCAGAAAATACGGGTCGGTGTATGAACCATCCCCCAGGGGCTGGTACGGGAAATCCGGGTATTCATGACGCGCGAACTGAGAAACGGCCCGGAACGCGTTGAGGGAGATCTCGTTGAGTTTCTCCAAAAATTCGTCGGCCTCCGCGCCGGTGACGCCCACCCGATGGAGCATGTCCCGGTCCGGGACCATCTCCATTTGCTCATGATGCCCAAGTCGCGCAAACCGCCCGACCACCTTCGGTTCTCCTTCGGGGCTTCGGGCGACCATCACGCGCCAGTTGTAATCGAGCTCCCCCTCCGGAACAATTCGTTGCTGAATCACCGCCCCCGATTCCACCGCCCGCCGGGCCGCATGTTCGATCGCGTCCTCTCTTTCCTCCGGGAGGTCGAAATAACCCACTCCCTTCTCCTCCATCCCGAAACCTGGTTTTACAACGACCTCCGATGTGCCGATCGCATCCTCAATTGTGCGCACTGCATTCCTCGCACGCTCCCGCACCGCGTCCGCATCCGCCGGCAGGTCAACGACTTCGGTCACGGTGGATTCCGGGATGAGAGGGAGGTCAACGTCATTGTTATCCTTATACCACTTAAGAGCCCGCGTGGTGTTGACTTTGTCGTCCACGATATCGAGGGTCAGATCGGAACGGAGGAGCGGCACACCGAGTTGGTGCGGGCGCAGACTGCGCGACGGCAGATGTCCGCCCCGGGGTACCGGCACATCGGATCCGTCGGGGCTGGCACCGGCCCATTGGTGAGGACAGATAAAATGCAGGATCACGGGTTCATGAAAATCCCCCAGCGCATATTCCTCATCCCCCGTCCGAAACATACCCGCCGTGGCCAATCGTATGATGTGACCATCGCGTTGCTGATAAATATCCTCCCCGGGATGATCAAAAGTGCAGAATGCGTTGATACCGTCCACATTGGCCGCCTCCCGCAACACGCTATAGGTGCTGACGTTCCAGCCGCCGCCATAGATGATCCCCACGTTGACACGATTTTCTGGCCACGAAACATCACGGGTGATTTTCGGGAATTCTCCCATGCGCTTGATGGCCTCATACAGCCCCTCAATCCGTTCGTGTAACCCCCGATAGTCAGACCGATGTTCGTCGATACCTAACTCGTAATGTGCCCGGTCCGGTGTTCGGGGGGCCCGGGACTGGATCACTCCCCGCATCCATCGATACAGTTCCCGTCGCTGGCGATCAAGCGTTTCCTTCCACTCATCAGACCCCGGCCAGCGTCTCTGCAATGCCCGTTCAAAACGATCCCACTGATCCCGCACTCTGTCCGTGGATCGCCACAGTGTCTCCCAGAATTCCACTTCGTCCGAGATTCGTGGGAAGTTGGAACAGAACCGTGATTGAATTCCCTGCATGGTGCGGACGTAATCCGTCACACTCCCCCCCTCGGCTGTAGAAATATTCCACCAGGCCTGTCCCACAGTTCTATTCAGATGCTCCATGTCTTTTTCATATGCGTCCATTGTATTGAGGTGTCCCAAAATAATAGAGAGTCTTCATCGCGTTGCAACCGCTCCTCGTTGCGCCCCAAAACCTTATCCTCCTATAATCTAAATGCTGTAGGAATTGATGCAACTCCAAAGAACCCTTGGTCAGCCCCACACTATCCAACCGACGCCCGGATCATTCACCGGCAAAAAACAATCGCCAGGCTATCGTGCGTGAGTTTTCCCGAGCATTTTATTTCCTGCAATCTTAACTGCCATTTTCCTCAATTTGAAACTTAGAAGGCATAGATTTGGCTTACGCAATATACATACTAATCGGTCTTGTCCTCCTTGTCGGCGGATTCTTTGCAGTGCAATCGTATCTCAGCTACCAGGAACAACAGAACAAGAAAGAGAACGTTAAAACCGGAGCCCAAATCACCCTGAAGCGGTTGGACAAAAACCTCCCCAAACTTTCCTCGGGCAACATCCGCTGGCGCCGCATCGGACACGGGCAGGACGTGGTGGGCATATCGCGAATGGAACCGGAGCGAGAGAAAGGCTCAGCGGCAAAAGTCATCGCGATGCTTGATCAAAATCCCGATATAGCCAGAAAAATCAAGGATCACGACGCACGCGTTCAGAAGCTGCGTGATGTAGCGTCGGAGCTGGCCGAACAAATCGAGCCAGCGGTCAGAAAACAGTATGAGAAGGACCGGATGCCCGAAGAGGGTAAACCGATAATCAAAAGACTGCCACAGGACGGGTGGCTGATCATCCTCCAGGCACTGATCAATAATGGCCAGTATGAAGACGGGCTAAAAGGGAAGATTGGAGAATACTGGTCCAGGCGAGAGGACAGATGCAGGGAGATCCTGGAAAAATATGGTGGCGACACGTATGAGCGATTTAGCAAACTCCTGAGAACACTCCGAGCACAGGAAGAGGACCTCCAGAAAGACCTCCATCGAATTGAGCCCACAGCCAGGAGCCGACGTTGAGCCATCGAGACATACTATACCTTGCCCTGTATCTCACCCTTGTGGCGGTCGCCACCTCGTGGGCATATCGGTTTACTCAGTCCGAATGGATTGACTATAGACGGGGGCAAAGCCTGTATGATCGGGAAAAGTATCTCGAGGCGATAAAATACCTGGAACGAGCCCGGCAAGCCGGGTTTATCCGCCCCGGAATAATCCAAAAACTGAGCGACAGCTATGAGCACACCGGTCATACCAACAAGGCAAAAGCGGTACTGAGGACCTATATTGATCGTGGCTCCTCCCCCCAGGAGGTGTACCAGTTGGCGGTCGAACTGGAGTCTCGGGGCCAGCTTAATATGGCCCGACTCGCCTATGCATCTATTCTCGCCAGGGACCCCGATCAAACAAACGTTCGCATACGTCTTGCCCGCGTGCTAACCTGGACAAATCATTTGGAGCAAGCGGTTACACAATACCGAACAGCTTTGAAGGAGAAACATCCGTGACATTTTTCAGAACATGCACTTTCCTTCTCACTCTGTCATTCCTGTTGTTATCCAGCGCGGCGCTCTCTCAATCCGTAGAAGAACAAAACGATTATCCCTCACCAGAAAAGGACAAACCCAGACCAGAGGTCAGCCCCCCCACACAGGGTGAGAAGGACGAGATCCTGGGGGAGAAAATACCCGATTACATCGCCCGATGGGAACTGGCTCGAACCTTATCCGTGCTTAAAAAATACGGGGAGTCAATCAAAGAGTACCAGACTTTACTGAAAAACCGACCCGATCTGACAGAAGCTCGTATTGAATTGATTAACGTGATGGCATGGACGGACAACAAGGAAAAACGCACCCAAGCTGTTTCAATGGCAAAGAAAATCGATGCGGGCCAACTGGATGAAGATAAACGCCTCGAACTCGCCAACGCCATGGCGTCCCTGGGACTTTACTCCAGCGCCACAAATATCTACAGAACATATCTCAATAAACACCCCGGCGATTTGAAAGTCCGCTTGCGTTTTGCCGCCGCACTCAGCTGGGCCAAAAAATACCCCGAATCCCTCAAGCAATATGAAATGGTGCTTGAGAAACGGCCCGAGGATGTACAGGTGCGCCGAAAATATGCCATGGTGCTGATATGGGCCGGCAAACACGAGGAGGCGGCAACAGAATTGAAAAAAACTCTGGACTGACCATGAGAGCACCATTCACCGATCTCAGTCATACCGTGGCCCGGGCTATTCTCATTGTGCTGAGTCTATCCCTCACTGGCCCAGTTTCATTGTACGGCAGTGAACCAAATACCGCGAAGGATGATGAAGCGTCCCTGGTTCAGCCCCAAGATCAGGTGCCTGACTTTGAAGCTCGGCTGACTTTGGCTCGTTTGCGCAAACAACAGAGACAATGGGCACAGGCACTTGAACAATATCAACGCCTTTTGGAGCTCCGTCCGGACAAAGAACGTTTACGGATCGAATATGCTTCCACGCTCCTGGATGCACAACGACCAGCCACCGCACAAACTGAGCTGCAACAGGTTCTTGAACGACATCCCCGGAACATACAGGCCCTCAATCTGATGGCACGTATTCAGGTTCAAATGAACCAGCCACAAGCTGCGAAGCAAACCGTGCAACGCATCACACGGTTATCGAAAGATACATCCCCGGAAGCTCTCAGTTCGCTCGCGCGATTGTATGCGGACCTGGGCAGGACTGCTCAGGCCGGTAATGTCTTACAACGCATTCCAATCACGGACAAGATGTCTGCTGCCGAACTGGCCGACCGGGCCGATATTTACCATCGAATCGGTCATGCTCGACAGTGCAAAAAGCTATATGAACGGGCCCTCGCCAAAAACGATACCTGGTCCATCCGACGTCGATTCGCAAATCGCATGCTCATGTGGGGAGCGTTTTATCGGGCGGCTCGCATATACAGATCGCGTCTGGAACAGGCCAACGACCTGTCCGGGACGGGCAACGAACTCATCTCCGTGCTCGCGTCATCGGAACGTTACGCTGAAGCCATACAACTATGCCGGAAAATTCTTCACGAGAATCCTGGCCACCTGCCAACCCGGATCCAGTTATGCCGAATTTACATGGATCAGAAACGATTTCAAAAGGCCCTAACATGTGCCAGCAATGTGATAAAACGCGACCCAAATCACAGCGAAGGATGGTTCCTCAAAGGCGCTATACTGAACAAATTGCGAGATTATAAGCGGGCCATTGCGGCGCTTGCCAGAGTCGGGAGCGATTCCAAACACGCCGTTTCCTCGCTTATATTACGCGGAAAAGTTCATCGACATCTGGGGGAAACTGAGCTCGCCCGCAAGCAATTCGATAAAGCACTACATCGTGATCCATCCAACATCCGGGCTCGCTTCCATCTTGCAGCAACACGAAAACGCCGGACAGATGAATTCCTGAGAAAACTCTTCAACCGAGAAGGTTCCAGCGCGCCGGCACTCACTCGCTGGGCCCAACTCTACAATACAACGGGTCAGCGCACGGCAGCTATAAGGTGTTATCAGCAGGCCCTTTCCCTCGACCCGGCGTATTTCCCCGCCAGAATTGGTCTCGCCGAAACCCACTCATACAACAACCAGTACGAACGGTCACTGGCTTCGTTGCGTCGGCTGCACGACGATTTTCCGCAATCCCGCAAAATTTTACTCACCCGGGCGCGGGCCAACAGCTGGGGAGAGAATTACGAAAAAGCACTGACATTGTATTCCCGACTCCATCGCGAAATGCCGCCGGATCCCCTACCCCTGCGAGAAAAGGCCCGAACCGCGATGTGGGGTAAAATGTTCGATGTGGCTACGCGGGCTTATTCGACCCCTCTGAAGCCGAGTATCAACACACTCCTCCGTCACGATATACGCAGAAAAGTCCCCCGCGCACCATCTGCCGGTTATGATATCCTCCAGCGCATTATTGAGGCGCCGGAGGAAAGCCGGAAACCATACGGATTGTATTCGCGCCTGCAGAGCAAAACGCACAATTCTGCGCTTTCCCCAGCTCAAAATGAAGTTCTCGCACAAATACTCCGGAACAGATACGCACAATTTCGTATTCAAAAGACTTTCTGGCTCGAACGGCGCGCAAAACGTTTGAACTGGCACCGACAGCGTCTGAGCGCGCTGGAAGCGTATAAACAAGTGATTCAGGCGGAACCCAACAACAACGAGGCCCGTTTCGATCTTGCTCAGATTCAATGCGGGCTGGGACTCGTCTCCCGTCAGAGATCAACATACAAAGACATTCTGCATTTGGACCCCTTGCATAATCTCGCGGGCAAAGCTCTGGATCGTCTTCGGGTTCGCACGTCCCCCGCCCTCGATGTGCGTTATAGTTTCTGGCACGAATGGGGCCGGGGCCAACTTTCCAACATCCGGCGCCAGCGCACGGGACTTGGTCTATCGATTCCTATCATCGATAATCATACGATTCGGTTATCCACGATCTACCTGGCCGACGACCCCGCCGGACATAACGGGTTCTACGGAACCGGCCAACGGATCCGCTGGACCGGCGTTTGGGCTCCGGCGTTACGATCTTCCGTCGCCCTGCAAACCACGAATTACCGTAACGGAGATCCCGAGGACACCCTCACCGGTCATGCGCGCCTTTCGTATAACATTCAAGATTATGTGACCCTCGGGGTCGGATATCGCCGCCAGAATGAGTTTTTCAACGTTTTTGGATTGCGCGACGGAACGCAATCGAATCGATGGTGGATTGCGCTGACATCTGACTTAAACCATAATCTCGAAGCCGGTTACCGCGGACAATATATTGATTACAGCGACGACAACGCGGCACAACATCATTCCGGCTGGGTTGATTACATGTTTTTAGACCATCCGCATCAACTCAACCTGGAAGGCCGAATGGACTATCGCGACACGCATGAAAACAATCGGTTCATCTTCCAGGGAACGCGCCTCCGGAACATCATTCACCCGTATTGGACTCCACGTGACTATCTGGAGGGGACGCTAACTCTCAAATGGCGTCATGACCTTTCTGAATTTCTGTTTTGCGGCAGCCAAAAACATTACTATCAAATACAGATATCGGCCGGTGATAACACCGACAACAACACCTTCGGTGAGATCAAAAGTACCTGGAATTACGAGTTTGCTAACAGTTGGACAATCAACCTATCAGGCCTCATTCACCGATCTCGAGACTGGGATGCTGATGGTTTTTGGGCATCCCTATCATACAGATTCTAAATATCGGTTATCATGGACGAAAAAAGGAATAATACCGCTCTGCTCCTCCTCTCTCTGATCCCCGTTCTGGCGATCGTAGCGGGCCTGATCTATGTGAGCACTCGTCTGGTTCTGCTCCTGCAATCACACTATCCATGGTATGAAGATGCCTTCGCAATCTCTCTTCTTCTTGCGGAACTTTTCATCCTGACACACGGGATCGGATATTTTGTCCAGATACTCCGCATCGTCGCACGCGGGTGGGGTTTCACCGGGCACAGAACTGTTCCAGAACTGACCGATACCCCCCCTCTGGCGGTGGTCGTCCCCGCTTACAAAGAAGACATTAATATCCTGCGCGAAACACTCGCCACCCTGACCAGCCTGTCGTATCCGAACGTGGAACCGTTTCTCCTTGACGACACCCCGTATGAAGATCCCGACAAAACATCCGACCTCGATCCTGGATACAAAGATTCCATAAGACAGCTTTGCGAAGAATTTGAAGTGAACTTATTCAGACACCGCTGGCGTGGAGCCAAAGCGGGTATTATCAATGATTTCTGCGACTTTCTGGCCGGTGAGCCTCGTCCCCGATCCCGTCTGGATTATCAGGCATCTGAAAACGTCAGGAAAGAGTTCAAATATCTTGCGGTTTTCGACGCCGACCAGCAACCACTCCCCCATTTTGCCAACCCTCTCGTGGCGAAGATGGAAGCAGATGACAAACTGGCATTCGTCCAGACCCCTCAATATTACACAAATTTTGAGGACAATCGTGTCGCGCGCGCAGCCGGTTTGCAACAGGCGGTTTTCTATGAATACATCTGCGAGGGCAAAAGTGAATCGGGTGCCATGTTCTGCTGTGGAACCAATATTATGTTCCGGCTTGCCGCGCTCCGGGATGTGGGTGGGATGGACGAGGGATCAATTACGGAAGATTTTGCCACGGGTGTGAATTTTCATTCCAGCGGCTGGGAATCTGAATATTACAGTGAAGTCCTGGCCTTTGGAGACGGCCCGGAAGATCTGACCGGATATTTCAAGCAGCAGTTTCGGTGGGCATACGGCACGATATCCACGTTCAAACGCATTGTAAAAAAATTCCTGACCGAGCCACGATCCATGTCACCCTGGCGCTGGTGGGAATATCTGATATCCGGTACTTATTACTGGGTGGGATTGGTCTTCAGCATACTCGTCCTCTGCCCAATCGTATATATTTTCTGTGATATTCCAAGCTATTTCGTCAATCCCGAGGTGTATCTGCTCGTATTCCTTCCATACATCACGATTTCATTGGGTGTTTTTTTCGTCACACTTCAAAAACGACGATATTCGGTTTTCGATATTTTATCCGGACAACTTCTCATTGCTATTTCTTTTCCGGTCTATATCAAAGCTGCCGTCAGCGCCCTGATAGGACATAAAACCGGTTTTGTTGTCACACCTAAGGGCGAAGCCGGGGTTTTACCGTTGCGTGATAGCTGGCCCCAAATTGCGCTGATGACACTGAGTTTTGCAGCTCTCGTCTGGGGGGGACATCGCATATACTACCAGCATCAGGAGATTGGCCCGGTCTCCGCCAATATGTTCTGGTGTTTCTATCACTTCTGCCTGCTCGTCACTCTCTTTTACTTCCGCCATCCTTCTCCCAAAAGAGAAATTTCATGATACCTTCCTGGCGTTGCGCCATCGGTACTGTCTTTCTTGCCCTCACAATATGGAGCCCGATTTTCGCGGGATGCATGGTTTCAAATGACAATCCGAACGCAAAAATGCTCTGGGGATACGCACTGCACGGCTACCCAATTAGCAAGCAACAAATAAATGAAGCTGAAACAACCGCCGGTATCCGGTCCAACATCATTCTCTTCTATCTGCAATGGCCCGAAGATCCTGCCAATCCAGCGATAACATTTCCGCAAAGTTCCGTTCGCACCATTCGCCAGCACGGAGCTCTGCCATGCATCTCCTGGGAACCGATGTATCTCCGCAACGGAAAGGAACATGCTATACTCGCTGAGACCATTCTGGCCGGGGAATACGACAAATATCTTAGAAGTTTTGCCCGGTCCGCCCGCGAATGGGAACATCCGATATTACTCCGTTTCGCTCATGAGATGAACATCAACCGCTACCACTGGGGCGTGCGCAAGGAAAACTATGGCCCCCGAAGCCCAGCCCTCTACCGACGCATGTACCGCCACGTTGCCAGCATTTTTCATGAAGTCGGCGCGGACAATGTGGGTTTTGTCTGGTGCCCAAACGCGGAATCAGTGCCGGACACGTCGTCCGATAATTCGTCCGGATGGAACACCGCGGAAAATTATTATCCCGGAAGTAAATTCGTCGATATCGTTGGCATGGACGGATATAACTGGGGCACGACGCGTAAACAAACCGAACACGGCTGGACAAGTCACTGGCAATCTGCAGAGGATATTTTTGGGGATCTGTACCGGACGATCAATACATTTGCCCCCGACAAACCCATAATAATATGCGAATTTGCGAGTGCCCGTGCCGGCGGTAACCGAAAAGAGTGGGTCTCGCGCACAATCTCAACATTTGCACAATGTGAAGTGGATGGTGCTGTCTGGTTTCAGGCCAACTCGGAACTGGACTGGCGCCTCGAGGCAAACCAAATCGACTCTGAATCGGTCATACAGCCCCTTTCCCCCGAACAGACATCCGCATGGATTAAGGACATCCTGCATGGAAAAAAATGAAATCCAAACAGAATTGAAAGACGCCCTGCGCACCGAAGAAAGCGCGGTTCGCGTGTATATGAAACATCTAAAAGCGATCACCCAGCGGAGCCCTCTGAATGATGACCAGAAAAACACAATCCGCGAGGTGATTGGAAAACTGATCGATGAAAACAGGAGACATCATCGCATCGTGCAAAACCTGCTAAATGGCCTGCAGACGGGAGAATACTATGATAACTGATCAGGATGTGAAGGGGTACCTGAAACAGATACTCGACATGGAGAACCAGATGAAATCAAAATATGCGGAACTGGCTCAGGAGGCAGAAGATGAAAACATGAAAGAAGTCCTCCAAAGTCTGAGTCGCGACGAAGAACAACATGCCGAATTGGTTGCGGACCTTATGGACATATTTGGCGGCGGGGAATAACTACCGTCCACATCAATTATGGCCTTGCGTTTTTTTTCGCGTTTCCCAACCGGTCAGCATAATTACATTTTGCAGTTCACAGAAAACCCATTCCCCCATCAATAAGCCGACGCACCACTTACCGCTGATTTTCAGCCTGATGCGATTTCATTCTAAATTATCGACATCTTTGATCTTGTATCCCCCCGCCCGGTTCAGACGCACGGTTTTTATCTGATGAGGCTGACACTCACAAACATACTTCTCACCTATCACAGACATATTCAGATCCACCCCGGTCGTGTTCCCTCCATATTCGTAAAAACGGACGATTAGATCTTCACCATTTTCGGCTCGTTTTAGCACGGTTCCGAGCGCTGTGTCGGACCTGATCTCCATGAACGAATCCTCCGGCGGGCGCTCGCCCGGGTGGTTCGCTTCATCGACGGTGATTACTGGATTGTTGAAGGCGGTCGCGCGTTCAGGAATATTCTCATCCCGCCAGTCGCCATCGTGGGGCACCAGCTTCCACGCCCCTTCGTGCCGGCCCTGTCCCATATATTCGTAATCACGTTCCTCTTTAACCGCCTCACCGCGGGGGAAATGTGCATACACCGGACTTCTCAGTATGCTCAGGGATGCAACCGAACCGTCGGCATCGTAGGCGAAAATGCTATCACTGATAATCGAGACTCCCCTCTCCCCCGTCGAGATATCCAACCACTCTCCCGTGGGATATTCGCGCCCCTCTCCATCTCGTTCCAGAGCTCCGTAGGGAACCGATGAGGTGATGCGGGGATCGTTGAGCCCGGTATCGAAGGCGAGCTTCAGCACTTTGTTGGTATCTCGCCAGTCCACTCGGTAACGCCCCTCGATCACATTCGAGTCTTTGTAGAGGATATAATCCCGCTCAAAATAAGAATCCTCACACTCCGCTTTTGTTCGGAGGATGACACGCAGAGGACCATCCTCAACTATCGTCGTCTCCGTTAGCGTCACGTCCCTCATCGGTTCACCAAACTCGTCAATGCTGAAGGCCCAGGTGTCACCCTCGTCCTCGCGTATCACAAACCGCGCGGATTCGCTCATAATTTCCTCGCCCGCCCCTTTGTCATACACCGAGGCGATGCCGCCCGTTTCCCGGTTGATTTTAACCCGTAAACGATCATTCTCAATCCCGCTTTTCGAAATGTGAAGATGCGGTGACTCTACGACGGGTGCCTTTTCCCGGTGAACGTAATACACCCTGTAACCCAGAGCCGGGATCGTATCCCGAAACAAAAATCTGGATCGGAAACCGGGCAAAACAGAGCGCTCCTGGATAATCTGAACCGGAATGTTTTCACCATCGTGATCTGTCAACCGGATGGGCCCCTCGTACCATTCAAACTCCCACGCCCACTGAAGTTCGGCCTCCACCGCGGCATCCACCGGGAATGTGTTGGGATTCCACACGACGACCGGAAAACCCTCACCGGACGTATCGATATCCCGTGTCACCGCCTGCAGGGAGTAATGCAATATCTCGTCCGCCGACTGCAAAACGCGCCCGTGTTTATTGCGAGCATCGAAATAGGCGGGTTTCACCGACGCACCCCACAGAATATCGTGAAACTGGTTAAAAAGAGCGTCCTGCCAGAGTGAACGCAGCCTGTCCGCCGGGTATTCCCGACCACCAAGGACATTGGCCACCACCGCCAGTTTCTCGGCGTTCATCAGCGCGTATTCGCATCGACGGTTATTCTTCTTTACTTCGTTTTCATTGATGAACACGCCGAAATCACGGACCATCAGTTCGTCCCTCAGCTCGGGAAGCTCCCCGCACTCCTGACGCTCCATGAACTCCTGAACGGTCCCGAAATCGACAGCAAATTCGCTACCCTCATCCTCTTTCACTTTCAGAACGTCCGCAATCGCCTGCTTCGTCGGCGCTCCGCCGTGATTGGAGACGCCATACAGCATGAGACAGTCGTGTCCGATTTCCGGGAGATTTCCCCCCATCTCCCTGAGATCTTCCTCCACATCCTGCGAGTACGCATTCGCCCCCTCTCCCCCGGCAAGAAACGCCACCACACTGCTTCCATCGGGGCTCCGCCAGTTGAACAAATTGTCCGGCAGATCCTGCTGTTGCCGCGAGGGGCGTCCGAAAACGTAATGATCAATCCCCGACTTCTTCAGGATCTGGGGAAGCATCACATTGTGGCCAAAACTATCCGTGTTGAATGCCGTGTTGGCGCGACGACCAAATTTTTCCTCCAGATAACGCTGCGCGTACAAACCATGGCGCACGTAGCTTTCGCCCGCTGCCATGTGGCAATCGGGCTGAACCCACCAGCCGTGGACGAGTTCCCACCGCCCCTCCTCAACTTTCCGCTGGATCTCATTAAATAAATCCGGATCCACCTCTTCAATCCACTGGAACACCGCCGGATCACAGAAGGAATAGATGAACCCGGGAGTCTCCTCCATCCGCTTCAATGCCGACCTGAAAGTCGATCGGATGGAGGCCATCGCCTCGTCCCACGTCCACATCCAGACGGGATCAAAGTGGGTGGTGCCAATCATGTATATTTTCAGTGGTTCTGCCATTGCAGCCATTTCTCGCTCCAGTGGATATGTCTGAACAGTTCGGGTGAGACGTTTTGGTAAACTCGACTCACCTGGATCACCTCCGCCTCCGCGAGACAACCATTGCAGGGGTGATATACATCTTCTGCCCGTTTCATTGTTTTCGGATATACAATACCCGTCCAGACAGTGTATCAGAACTGCTGGCCCCGCGGAAAATGCACCCAAAATGCATCTTTGCCGATTACTCTTACCGGAGGTTCCCTGTGTTTCATGTTAACCAACCGACGAAGGGGAACGACCAAGGTCAACGCGACCGAAAACCTTCGTTGAGCACCTTCGTCCATAGCCTTCGTCGGCCGTTTCCGTGGGGCGCCGACCGGACAACCGATGAAGGGGAACGATAAAGGTGATCGAGGAAGGTTGAGGCGTCCCGAACCCTTTTTCGAGCTCTCCCCACCAACAGCCAGAGCCCCGTGGAGCGGGACGATTCAGCGCCATGATCACGGCTGGTGGCATATTCGTTTCTTCGATTAACCGTGTAAATAGGGTTGAATCGCCCCGCTTCGCGGGGCTCTCAAAAAAGAGGTGTGGGATTATTCTTAAACCCGTGGCTCCGTCGCTTCGCTCCATCGCCACGGGCTATGGTTTGCCACGCCCCTCCGGGGCTAACAGCACAAGCGATTCCATTTGTGAAATTTTCAGGCTGAGACAGTGAACGGGACCAAAAGGCGTGAAACACTAACGAACGTTATCCCTGCCCATAGGGCATTTGTGGAAATCTTCTTCACCCTCAGTCCCGCGAATCGAAAACGATCATATCGCCCACTTCACATCCGATATCGCGGGCGACCACGGGACATTTGGCCTTCAGCAGGTAAACAATTCCCTCCGGTCGATTGCTCAACGATTCGTAGTTGCCCTGTCCTTTCGAGATGATGAGATCGGCCGACCGGAACCGCCTTTTAAATTCCTCCGAACACTCCGACCACACGGCGCCCGGTGTATCGGTACCCGTCTCGATCACCGGTGCAATATCCACCATCCCCGACTGCTGCGCATCGGCCAGAAGAGCATCGTTGATCGCGGGATTCCCCTTGACCGCCACGGTGATATCGGTATCCGGCATAAATTCAATGAAAAGGCGATCCATTACGATTTCACCCGCATTGTCAGCCAGATACAGGACATCCTCCGCTTCCCGTATCCGCTTCTTGAGATCATGCATACCGCCCCCCTCCAGCGGTTGTTCCAGACATTCTTCCAGCACCCCATCAACCCCTTCATCGGATATGTCCGCATGTGACTTGGCACCCCAGTCCATAATATTTCCGGCAATGGCAAATCGCAGCGCCGCTTCAAACTCATCTTCATGATCCTCAATGCGTTCTCGCAGCTCATCTATACGTTCCAGAGCAAACTGATTCGCGCGCCGCTTGATGTCAAGATACGGATCGTGATTACCCGTTCTGGCGCGGATCATACGGTGAATTTTCCCCGCCAGAGCAGGCGGTGGCATCTCCTCGCCGGCTTCGCTGCACATCTCCAGACCACGCTGAACGATCTCAAAACGCAGATCGGGATCATCCGTCACCATTTTAACTGCATCAACGCATTGATCGGCGAAACAGGGTATGCATTCCAGATACATTTTCATAACGACATTTGTTCCTCTTGGATCCTTGATTCAAAAAACGCGGAAGCAGCAAAACACAGCTAAACTTACGCCATGAGATGTCAGCCAGCATTCGGTCAAACTTTACGACGGAATCCACCCCTCGGGCTATTCCTGCAATGCCTCTCGCAGCTGTTCCCAGATCTCTCGCACGGCCTCAGCCGCCGGACCCCGCCCGTATTCCACCAAATTCTCTCCTTCGGCAAGCGCTTCGTTCACCTGCGGATCAAAAGGGATCTCACAGATCACCCGTCCACCAAACTGTTCGGCCATCCGGTGGATTTTTTCCGCCTGTTCCGGATTCAAATCACACTTGTTGATGCATACCAGACTCCGCACATCAAAATGGTCGCACAATTCAAGCACCCGTTCCATATCGTGAACGCCCGATACCGTGGGCTCGGTAACAACGAGCGCGATATCGACTCCAGATATCGACGCAATGACCGGGCATCCGGTCCCCGGTGATCCATCCCCCAGAATGCTGGAACTGCCGGTCTCCACCGCAAGGTCTGATCCCCGCTCTCGCACCCGGGTCACAAGTTTGCCGGTGTTTTCCTCGGCAATGCCCAGACGCGCGTGTGACATCAGCCCGTATTGGGTTTCCGAAACGTAACTCTGGCCGGTTCGCGATTCGTCCACATCCACGGCATCAACCGGACACACGTATCCGCACAGGCCACATCCCTCGCAGGCAAGATCATTGACCCGATACGCCATGGGAGTCCCCACGTCGCTTTTTATCGCCTCGATGGCATCAAAATGACACAACTCAGCGCATCTTCCGCACGCGATACAATCTTCCTCCCGAATCGTCGCTTCGAGCCCTCCGTGAAAATCCCGCACCTCACGGATATCGGGGTTCAGAAGAAGATGCAGATCAGCCGCATCCACGTCGCAATCGGCCATCACGTGATCACTGGCCAGAGCCGCCAGAGAGCCCGTCACGGTGGTTTTACCGGTTCCCCCTTTACCACTGATCACCGTACATTCTTTGTATGAACTGCCGCCGCTGCCCTCTGGACGCGTTTCACGGGTCGGTTCGGCTTCCGCCAGCAATTCTTCGGCCGGAACGGGAGGAGGCTCGGTCCCCACCAGCTGGCGCGCATTCTCAAAAATATTCAACATCCTCTCCTCCACGTCCGGATAGTGATCCACCAGGATGTCCCCGCGCGAATACGTTTCCGCATAATCACGGTTGAACGGAACGCGCCCGATAATGGGCACTCCCGTTTCGTCCGCATATTTCTGGATAATTTCATCCTCTCCATCCGATCGATTCACCACGATGCCGGCGGGAATGCGCATCTCCAGGGCCATGTTAAGCGCAAGACGCAGATCATTCAGTCCGAAAGGTGTCGGTTCAGTCACAAGAACACAGCAATCGGCATCCGTCATTGCCTCCACGACCGGACACGCCGTCCCGGGGGCGGCGTCAATCAACGTCAGGCCATCATCCGCAACATGCTCTTTTACTCCCTCCACAACCGCGGGAGCCAGTGGTTCGCCCACATTGAGCTTGCCGTGACCGAAATAAAACTCCCCGCTCGCGGGATCCGCCTCCACCCCACCAATCGATACGGGTTCTTCGATGAGAGCGTCTTCCGGGCAGACAAAGTTACAGGTTCCACACGCATGACAGAGTTCGGGGAACACCATGACCTTCTTTTTGTCGCGTCCCGGAACCGGAACCGCGGCAATTGCGTTATAGTTGCAGGCCTCCTGACACTTCCCGCATCCCGTGCACAACGACTCGTTCCATCGCGGACGCATCACCGTCACCTCCTCGTGCTCCGTGAAATTGGGGCGCACGAAAAGATGGTCGTCGGGTTCCTCAACGTCGCAATCCAGAAGACGAACCCCGCCGTCCGTTCGTCCATCCCGGGCAAGGGCCGTGGCCATGTTGACCGCCAGAGTCGTTTTTCCGGTACCGCCTTTTCCGCTGGCTATTGTAATGAGCATGGTTGGTTTTTGGTTGCTGGTTGCTGGTTTTTCGGCTGACGCCTCCAGTTGGAGATGCAATCAGTGGGCGCAGGGGTTGTCCCCTGTTTCCAGGTCTCCATTCAGGTACTGCTGAACAGCAGCTTTCGGGTCGTCCGGTTGGGCGCCCACCACCACTTCGATCCCGTTGTTGCTGAAGAGTCCCTGGGCACGACGTCCCATTCCGCCCGCAAGCACCACATCAACGTCTTTTTCGTTGAGCCATTTCGGCAACACTCCGGGTTCATGCGGCGGCGGTTCGCTTTCTTCCGAACCATTAATGCTACTTTCGTCCGTGTTCACATCAAAAATGGTGAATATTCTGCAATGGCCAAAATGACGGGCCAATTGACCTTCAACTGTGGGAACTGCGATTTTCATTGTTGTTCTCCTATTCCTCATTCTGTGTGGCTACTTGCTCGATCTTCGTGACGATGCTCTCAAAACTTCTGGCGAGATTGGAATCGGGGAAGTCCTGGACAAAGGCGTCTCCTCGATCGGACGCCTCGACCATCCGCGGATCCAGCGGGGCCTTGCCGAGAAAACGGACGCTCATCTCCTCCGCCATTTTCTCACCGCCTCCCGAACCAAATATGTCGGAGTTCTCCCCGCAATGCGGGCAGACGAATCCGCTCATGTTCTCAATCACCCCGGTGACGGGAAGTTCCAGCTGATGGCAGAAATTCACGCATTTGCGCACATCGTTCAGCGCCACTTCCTGCGGGGTCGTTACCACAACCCCACCGGTCGGATCGGGTACCAGCTGACATATTGACAGTGGTTCATCGCCGGTCCCGGGTGGCAGGTCGATGATCAGATAATCCAGCTCTCCCCAGTCCACATCCGCCAGTAGCTGGCGCAACACGTTCATTTTCAGTGGTCCTCTCCAGATGACGGCTTCGTCATCGCCCTCCACCAGAAAAGCCACCGACATCATTTTCAGACCGCTGGAATGTTCCACCGGTCGAATAGCATCACCGCTCGCATACACCTCCGAGCCTTCAAGCTGGAGCATGCGCGGCGTGCTCGGACCGTGGATGTCCGCATCCAGAAGACCGACCCGGTGGCCCTTGCGCTGCAATTCCGTGGCCAGATTGACCGCCACCGTACTTTTGCCCACGCCGCCCTTTCCGGACATTACCACGAGCACGTTATCCACCAGCTTCATCCGCCCTTCCAGACGTTTTTGCTGTTCTTCCTGCTGTTGCTTTCCACTTGCTGCAGTCTCGTCCTGATTTCTCATGAATTTTCTCCGTTCCTAACCCGCTTTTCTCACGGGCGGTCACTCACCGGACCGTCGTTCCGTATGGCTGCGAAAACATACACTGAAAAAGTGCACAGATACATGTCGAATTCGCCTGCTGATCAACATGCTTTGAGAATAATATTCTGGTTCGTGAGAAATGCGGCGACCCTCGAACGACGACAGTCACTGCTTACCAGTGCGGGGTAACATCGGCGTTATCAACTTCTTCCAGTTCATCATTTTTAAACGCCTGGATGGCATCCGATACTTTTCCCGATGCTCCCGTGGCGACACGGATTTCCGCTTCCTGCAAAACCGACATCGCTTTCGGCCCCATGTGGCCGCTGACCACCCAATCGCAGCCCTTCTCGGCCACGGTGGTCGCCGATTGGATACCAGCACCGCCGGCGGCATTCACGTTCTGTTCATTATTAACAACTTCGTACTCGCCGCTCTCATCATCGTGCAGAATGAAAAAGCGCGCACGTCCGAAACGGGGATCCACGTCGGACGACAGATCGGGCCCCTGACTTGTTACACAGATAATCATTTGTTCGTCTCCTCAAACTTTCGGGAATAAAAAAAACACACTCGCACGGATTTTACGGATGGAGGCCATATAAATGGCTCATTCCGTTAAGCAGTAAGTCAGACCTGTCCAAAATAGCGTTTCGAGAAGCATGAATCTTTGTCTTCTCCTGAAAATCGCCGTGATTATACATTTGAGCGCCCTGTCATTCTTCTTCCATCAAACCGTCGCTATATCTCTCCACCCAGTCTCCGCACTGCTGTTCGTCGCTGCTGGCCTCCACGAAATCGCGAAATTGCTCCAGACATTGCGTGCCCCCGGAAGAGCAACGCTTCATAAAGGCAATAAAACACGTGAACCGCTCCAGAGCCTCCTCACCAACGGCATGCTCCATACCACATGCGGTTTCCTCCGCAGTTTCGGAATCCAGCCCAAGAATGTTTTCAAGGAAATCATGGATAATCAGATGGCGGTTATTCAGCATTTTCGCCTGCGCCCGCCCCTCTTCCGTAAGCGTAATCAGCTCATACGGTTCATAATTGATCAATCCCTTTTCACTCAGACTCTGCAATGCAGCCGTCACCGTTGAACGCGCAACGCCCTGCGATTCCGAAATATCCCGCGGACGAGCAACACGTTTCTGCTCCTCCAGTTGATAGATCGTTTCCAGGTAATCTTCAAGCGTCGAGGTAAGTTCAGCCGCCATAATTTCCTCCATGCTTTTGACAGTTCGACTCGTCCAACATTATACTTGGTTTCCAAGTGAGTTCAAACGAATCACCGGATATCATGGAAATCACATCCCCATAATCACAAAACGCACGTGGTTCACCGAATACTTACCCGCCGGAGACCCGAAAACCAGGCGATACCCCTGATCACCATCATACTTCAGGAGAGCAGCAACATGATTACCATTTTGTATGACAATTCCGAATGCCCCGCCCCACTGGAATCGGCCTGGGGCTTCAGCTGCCTCATAGACGGTTTTGAAAACACAATTCTTTTTGACACTGGAGACGACGGGGACATCCTTTTCCACAACATGAACGCCCTCGACGTTGATCCCGGAATGATTGATACCCTGGTCATTTCCCATAACCACTGGGACCATGCGGGAGGGCTGGAAAAAGTGCTGGAGAACACCACAGACATAACGGCGTATATTCCCGCAGTTTTCCCCGACAATCTAAAAACCTCGGTGACCGAGAGTGGTGGCAACGTGGTCGAAACTCGGAATCCTACCTACATATGCGATGGCGTATTAACGACACCGGTCATGGGAGATGATATCCCGGAGCAGGGTCTTCTGGTGCACCGTGACGCCGGCTGGACACTCATCACAGGTTGCGCCCATCCCGGAATCGCAAAAATGACGGCGCGGGCAAAAGAAACCGTCCAAGCCGATATTTCCAGTGTCCTGGGGGGATTTCACCTGAAGGACGAATGGAACACCACCATCAACCATACCACAGCGGAACTGCAGGATATGGGAGTTCAGGAGGTGGGAGCATGTCACTGTTCCGGGGATGCCGCCCGAGAAAAAATGTCAGCGGTGTTTGGTGACCAATATCTCGACATCGCCGCCGGGACCAGAATTGAATAGCGTAACCCGACTATGTGCACAACCGTTTTCGACAAAGCCGCACGGGAATATGATTCCTGGTATGAGTCCAACCGGGGCTCAGCCATTTTTCGCGCTGAACTCAACTGCATCCAGCGTCTGTTACCATCCGAGCGCTCCGAATGGCTCGAAGTGGGCACCGGCACGGGACGTTTTGCGGCCGGTCTGAACATCCCGGCGGGCGTGGAACCGTCGCCGAACATGCGAAGGATAGCCGCTGGCCGCGATATAGACGTCCAGGACGGCACCGCCGAACAACTGCCCTGCGAGAGCAGCTCGCTGAATGGTGTTCTGATGGTCGTCACCCTCTGCTTTCTCGACGACGTGCATCAGGCTCTGGATGAAATCGGGCGCGTGCTCAGGCCGCATGGTGCGTTACTGGTCGGCATGATACCCGCCGACAGCCCCTGGGGCCAGCACTACCAGCACCGGGCCAAATCCGGCCATCGCTTCTACTCCGCGGCCACGTTCCGCACCCGTGCTGAAGTGCAGGATATTGCATCCGATCACGGATTTGAACTTGACTCTGAGGCCTGCACACTGCAATCATCTCCCGAACAGGAATCGATCGACCGGACGGTTTCTGAAGGGTATAACGCCGATTGTGGTTTTGTAGCACTTTTATTTCGGAATCTGGGCAGTTACACATCATAACTTTTGAAAAAGGACGAAATCATGTCTCGCGACACCTACCGCGTAACATTCCAACCTGAAGGAAACAATGCATTCGTACTCGCCGGCACTTCGCTCATCGAAGCTGCCGGTCAGGCCGGCATCATACTGAACACCCCCTGCGGTGGACAGGGAACCTGTGGAAAATGCGTCGTACAGATCCAGAAAAACGCACCAGAACCCTCTACCGCCGCGAGAGATCGGTTCAGTGATGAGGAGCTTGAACAGGGTTATCGACTGGCCTGCCAGATGACGGTGGAGCAAAACATAGTTGTATCCATACCCGACGAAGCCCGGTTCTTCGAGCAGGTGGTTCTGACCGACGGACGCGAGCATGAAACGCAGCTTCGTCCGAAGGTCAAAAAACAATACGTCGAGCTGCCGGAACCGGACGACGAGGACCTGCGCAGTGATGTGGACCGGCTCAAAGACGCGTTATCGGATCTCGGTCATGAGGTCACCCTGGATCTGCCCATGATCCAGCGTCTGCCGAATCTTTTGCGGGATGAGGATTTCAAGCTCACCGTTGTGATGAACGGTGACGATGTGATATCTCTCGAACGGGGGGACACCACCGGACAGATTTATGGCGTCGCGCTCGATATTGGCACCACCACAGTGGCCGGGACACTCACCGACTTGACCAGCGGACATCGCCTCAGCACCGCCAGTCGCACGAATCCCCAGGTGCATTTTGGGGACGACGTGGTCGGGCGCATCCAGTATGCGGAGGAGAACCGGACCGGACAGAAACAGCTCCACGACAAACTTGTCAACTGCATCAACGAGATGCTGCTGGAACTGGCCGACGAGGCGGGATTGAATCTGCGGGACATCTACGAGCTGACTGTGGTGGGCAACTCCACGATGGCCCATACATTCCTGGACATCAACCCCTCCTCCATTGCCCACGCCCCCTACGTGCCCGTTCTTCGGGAGGCCATGGATGTGCGGGCAGATGAGGTGAACCTGGATCTCCACCCCGGCGCTCAGGTCCACGTGCTACCCAACATTGCGGGATACGTCGGCAGCGATACCGTCGCGGTCGCCCTCAGCGCCCATCTTCGTCAGAGCGAGGATCTTCTGCTGGCCGTGGATATTGGAACCAACGGCGAGATAGTGATGGGGAATCGGGATCGCCTCGTTGCCTGCTCCACAGCCGCGGGACCGGCTTTTGAGGGAGCCCGTATCCGTTACGGCATGAGAGGGGCAGAAGGGGCTATCAGCAAGGTAGTCGTTAACGACAGTATTGAGACGGGCGTCATCGGTGGCGGCCGTGCCCGTGGCATCTGCGGCAGTGGCTTGTTGGACGCCGTCGCCGAACTCCTGCGCGTCGGTGTGATCAACGGTCCGGGCAAAATACTCGAAGGGGACGAGCTTCCCGATGATCTTCCCGCGGAGGTGCGCAACGCGGTTATCTCCGTTGACGATGAGCCGGCGGTCGTGCTGGCGGATGCACATCAGAGCAAAACTCAAGGGCCCATCGTTCTCACCCAGAAAGACGTGCGGGAGCTGCAACTGGCCAAAGCCGCCATCTGGGCGGGTATCCAGGTTGTGGCTGAAGAGTTCGGGAAAAAACCAGACGAGGCTTCTCGGATCCTTCTGGCCGGTGGATTTGGAAACTTCATCCGTCGATCCAGCGCCAAACGCATTGGCCTGCTTCCGGATATGCCCAACGATCGTATCGAGTTCATCGGAAACGCCGCCCTCGTGGGTGCTCGCGTCGCGCTGCTCTGTGAGGAATGCCGTGAGGAGGCATCCGATATCAGCCAGTCCACCGACTACATCGAACTGGCCAACCGGACCGATTTCCAGATGTACTATTCCAGCGCCATGATGTTCCCCTCGGAGTAAATTTGAACGCGATACGCTTTCATCGCCATTCTGCATTAACTCAGGAGCTTCGCAACGATGTCCGACTATCCAGCACATCTCCCGCATCCTTTCTTCCGCCGTGTGTTGAAAACCGATGCTCCGGGAGGGTCGCCTGAATCCATCAGTGCAGTCGTCCCGAGTATTACCACCCCCGGAGAAGATTTTTCATTGACAATCGCCGTTCTCGACGAGATGGGGTACCCATCCGTGGAATGTGAGGGAGCCCTGCAGATCACTCTCCCCGAACAACCATCGAAAGAAGTGGATCTCCATTTCGAACCGGGCGTCCCGGCGGTGGGCACGATCACTGAACTCAGCCTGCCCACCGAAGGCATCCACCGGATTTCCCTCTCCGTGGGCGACCTGTCGGCCGAGACGAATCCCACACTCTGCACCCGTGACAACGTGCCCCCCATTTACTGGGGGGATCCCCACGTCCATACCAACCTGTCCGATTGCCATCCGGACAAATGCCGGTCGCTGAACTTCGGGTTTGCATGCGCACGGTTCGTCACCGGACTGGACTGGGCGGCGGCCGCCGACCACGTCTCCAATGATCGGTGCGATTTTTCCAAATGGACGGAACAGAAATCAGTGGCCAACCATCACAATGCGGAACCCAATTTTGTCACCCTCCCCGCTTATGAAGCCTCCCTTCCCGGTGGATGCGGCGGCGATAACAACGTTTATATGGATCACTTCCCCGAGATGTATGTGGATCACTGGGACGATGGAACCATCAAAACGCTGTGCGAGGAGCTGGAAGGCAAAATGAACGAGGGGGAATTCTTCGTGGTCCCCCACCATACCACCCGCGCACGGAAACACGGCGAGATATCCGACGATATCTATCCCGGACCGGACCGCATGCCGCTGCTGGAAATTCATTCAAAATGGGGAACCTCAGAACATCGCGGCAACGAAAACGCCTTGCATGAGACACACGAGGGACCGAGTTATGCAGTTGATTTTCTCGACCGCGGGATGCCCCTCGGCTTCATCGCGGGCACCGACACCCACGCCAGCATGCCATCCGGCGGAGGCTATGAACCCGGCCACATCGACCGGCTCCCGGGGCTGACGGCGGTCAGGTCATCACGGCTCACACGCCAGAGTATCTTTGAAGCCCTGCGTGAACGACACTGCTATGCAACCAGCAAAGAACGCATCATTCTCCATGGCACCATCGCAGGCGCAGTGTTCGGTGAGACCGTCGAAGGGGATAATTTGAGCGATCCGCTGGAAGTGGACGTACAGATCGCGGCCGAGTCCGCCATCAGCCGGATCGACCTGGTACGCAACGGTGAGAACATTTGTTCCGTGCAACCGAACGACTGGAAAACACGCTTCACCTGGACGGATACTGACCGATCCCAGCGCAGCAATAGCGATTCAGCCGGCGGCGAGCGCCCGACCTATTATTATCTCCGCGTCACCTGCACATCCGGCGCCCGGGCATGGTCGAGCCCCGTATGGATCAGTCCGGCCTAACCGGAAAAGGGAGCGCTACGAATGATAATAGAGCACGAGGCCCAAAAAAAAACGTTTTCGAGGGTTCTCAAACAATGTTCCGATCTATCCGTTGCCTCCATCGGCACAGGGCCGACGGAGGGC